>NZ_JACONW010000070.1 GCF_014357575.1 Pseudomonas folii
CCATGACTACGGTAACGGATATGTACACTGAAGCCCGAGTAAACCAAAACGCCCCCACAAACATCGCAAGGGCGTCAGGACTCACGAAGAACTAGACAAACAACTGCGACCAGTTCACACCGCTCGGCTCGCTCAGAGTAAAGCCCTTACCGACCAAAGACAGGTTCTTGTTGTAAGCCTGATCATGCTCGAATTGCCCAGCCCACTTGCCCTTCAAAGTCGCAAGAGCCTGCGGCGCGTCCGGCAGAACACCCGAATGACAGATATGCGCCTGCGGCGTCCATACCGTCATGAAACCGAGCTGACCAATGTTCAGACAAAGATCGACATCACTGAAGGCCTGCGCGAAATCACCTTCGTCAAAACCACCCACCTCATCAAACAGTTCCTTGCGCACCATCAGACACGCCGCCGAAACGGCCGAGTAGTTTTGCGTCACCTGCAGACGACGCATATAACCCGACTCCTCCGAATCCAGGCCAATAAATGGCGAGCCTACACCGCCATTCAAGCCCAGAATCAAGCCAGCCTGAGTGATCTTGCCTTCTGCATCTGTCAGTCTGGCACCCACCACACCGACCTCGGGACGCTGGGCCTGGTTGAGCAGGTTGCCTATCCAGTTCGGACCCACCACCTCACTGTCCGCAGCCAGCCACAATAGATATTCGCCCCGGGCCTGAGCCGCCATGGCGTTGCACAACGCTGAGGGGCTAAGCTCCGCCTCTACCTCAAGCACCCGCACCCGGCCGCCAGGCTGTTCCAGTTGACCCAGCCATTCCAGCATTTGCGGTGCCATGCCCTGATGAGCGGCCACCAATACTTCAAAGCGCAGGTATCGGGTGCGTTGCAAAATGCTGACCACGCAACGCTGAAGTGACTCAAGCTCGACCTCGCCATGCAGGATCACGCTCACCAGTGGACGCTCGGTGTGGCGATAGTCGATTTGATGGATACCGTTGGCCTCGCACGTGACCTGCGCCTTATAGCCACGAGCACTCAAATGGCGAGTCAATGCCAGCCGCTCTTGAGTATTCTCAGTAGTCGACGGCGTATCACAAATCATCAACGGCTCATCGAGATGAGCCAGCCAGCCCAGACCGCCTTGCTGGATAATTCTCAACAGTAGGTCGAATTCCAGCGCGTCGGTGAATTCAGCAGAGTAACCCCCGGCCTCCATCAGCACATCACGACGGATCAGCCAGTGGCGGGCCATCAATGACGGAATGCTTTGCAGCAGATCCAGGTTGAAGCCTGGTCGGAAGATATCCCGCAACGCCCCGTTTGCCTGACGATGAATTTCGTCGGCGCAGACGGCGCGGCACTCGGGAGCGGCCAGCAACTCAAGGCCGGCCAGCAACAGGCCGGCCGCTGTGAACTGGTCACCGGCTTCTGCCATCATCAGCCAGTCCGTGGATAGCTGGCGAGCAATCTGGTTGAGTTTCTCGACATAGTTGTTCTGGGTGACTTTGACGAAGTGCAGCGTGCTGCCGAACGTCGTCGCACTCGGCGGTTCATCGGTCGTGAACACCACCACCTTGAAGCCCTTGTAGAGACCTTCGACCAGGCTGTCGAGCGTGATCTGCAACTTATGGATATCGTTGTCGAGATTGAGTACCAACAGACCAAATTGCGGCGGCGCGCCTTTGGTCTTGAGATAGTGACCTATCGCGCCTTGCTCCTCGATACCTGGAGTACGGGGTGCCAGCCACTTCAGCAGGCGGCCAGATTGCATGCCGGCGAACGTCTGCTGGTTGTCATATTCATAAATAGAATCAAGACGCTCAGCCCAGGCAAGCATATCGCGCGAACGGTCGTGTTCCTGATTAAGCTCAAGCTGATGCGCCAGTTGTTTGACCACCCGACGGTTGAACGCATTGAGTTGCATCGCGTCCCACAGACGCGGGATCTGCGTCTCGGCGGTGTCATTGCCGCGAACGGTTAATAGCTCTTCCTGCAAGGCCCATATACCTTCCAGGGCTTCAAGCTGTACGCGCGCTGCTGGCATCGCATGCAGGAAAAACTCGATTTCGGTCAACTGGTCGAAGAATGCCTGGTTGTAATAGGGCATTTCCATGTACTGCAGGGGACCAAAACGACGCTCCGGCCCCGCCTCTGGAACATTCCAGGTTGATTCAAAAATCAATTCGTTGGTCAGGGAGCGACGAGTCAGCAGGCATTGGCCCATCGCGGTAAAGCCATCCACCACCACTTGGCGGCGCTGCTCAGCGCTGAGGTCCTTCATGTCCGCAGGCAGTGACGCACAGAAATCAATAAACGCTTCACGCTCCCTGACCGATTGCTCATCGGTAAACAGCAGGGAGTGAGACACCTCTGTCTTGTGCTCAGAAGTTCCGACGTTGATTTCCCGCACCACGTACGGTGCATTCAGAACTCGCGCCTTGGCAGAGGCCAACAGGAAATACGCATGGCCAATTTCCTGCCACTGCATCGAGGTATTTTCCGGCAGTGTGGCGTACCACTCCTGCAGTAGCGAAGTGCGGGTAACGGCATAGAAAGGCGGCACGAACTGCCCCATGAACTCGACAACACGTTCCTGGGCCAGATCAGAGCAGTAGTCTTCCTGAATCTTCTTGTCGCGACGGAAGTATTTGACGTGTTTGCCCAAGGACGCATACATCAGGCAATAGCCGTGACACATGCCGTAGTCAGGGTTGTCATGCAGGAAATCTACCGAAGCCTGCAACGTGTCGTGCAGGATGAAGTCGTCATCCGAGACAAATACCATGTAAGGCGTGGAAACCAGCGGAACTCCGTAGACCAGCTTGGTCTGCAAGCCCCAATAACCAAACTGCGGCAGGTACTGATAGTCGATGTCGGCAACCGTTTGCGTCGGCAAATCCGTTGCTTTCTCGGCAGATGAGTCCAGTACCAGAATCCTGCAAGGCAGCGTCTGATAGTAGCGCAACGCCCGACGCAGAAAAGCCGGACGATTGTGACTGATGATCACCAGCGTAAGCTGTTCACTCAACGGCGGGCGATGGCTGGTAAGGTGCTGGCCTTGCATAAATAGTCCCCGTGCAACAGGCGATAAAGGATTCAATGACTTTGCGTTCAACGACTAGCGGACCCGACGCAGATAACCGTCCATCGCCACAGTGATCAGCAATTTGTTGTGAATCGATTCGTCGATCACAAAATCGGCGTTTTCCTTGAGGTAGGCCCAGACGGCGGTCTTCGGGTTGTCGCCCTTGCCCCATGGCCGATCCGGGAACGCGTCCTCGGGCATGTCTTCCACCACCGTATCCATCACCACGCAATAGCTGTCCACGGAAACCAGCGGGGAATAAAGACGCAACTCTTCAAGCACGTGCTCGTGAGTGTGATTGGAGTCCAGCACCACGATGACTTTCTTGCCCGCCGCGATAGCGCGCACTTGCTCGGCAGTTGCCGGATCAATGCTGGAGGCCTCGATCATCTGGATACGCTTGCTCATCGGGTGGCTTTCAATGGCCTCGCGGTTGTGCGGGCGAATATCACGGTCGATACCCAGCACTTCACCATGTCCTTGCAGCTCAAGCAGGGAAGCGTAATAGATGATGGAACCGCCATGAGCGATGCCGCATTCGATGACCAGATCCGGCTTGATGCGCCAGATCAGTTCCTGCATCGCCATCATGTCTTGAGGCAACTGAATGATCGGACGGCCCATCCAGGAAAAGTGATAGGTGTATTTGTGCCGTGCCGACTCGTTGTAAAACTCTTGGGCAAGGGCCTTGAGCTTCTGGTCCTGGCCCTGGTCGTTAACTTGCTCGTCGCATTCACGCTGGAATACTTGCAGTGCTGTATCCGTCATTTTTCTGTTCTCGATAAAGATGAGTTGAACCAATAGCCAGAGGCCTTGCGAGAAAAATCTTGCCAATGTGCCGACGCGAACCGGCGCGCATGGTGGCGCTCAACAGCCGTTATTCAGCGCCCTGCCGCCCTTCACTCAAGAGTCCCAACAGCCGCTTGTTGTCACCCCAGAACGCCATGGGTTCATGGGGGGAATAACCGTAATGCCCCAGATTCAAATGCAATGAGGCTCCCCTCTCCCGCAACCGCTGCTCGACCAGCGCCCGAACCGAGATCGGCTGGCCGCTGGCGCAATTGACGACGCCCGAGAAATCCCGGCAGTGCAGCACGCCGACAACATTGTCGGCAGCCACGTCAATGGCCAGGTAGTCGCGCAACTGGTCACCCGCCGACATGTTGAAAGAGCTGTCACCGGCATCGATCGACCGGTCAAGGCTGGCCAGCAGACTGTTGCTGTTTTGCCCCTCACCGTGCAGATAGAACAGGCGAACCCATTGCAGCGTGAAAGCCTGCTGCCGCTGCAAACTTTCCAGAAACAGACGCAAGGTGTTTTTAGCAAGGCCGTAGGGATTGGTCGGCTGAGCCACGGCGTTTTCATCCAGGGCACCGCTTTGCATGCCGTACTCGAAGCAGGTACCCGTCACCATCACCTGACCGATACCGGCCTCAACGACAGCTTTGATAAAGCGGTAGTCGGCGAACAGGTTCTGCTCGAAATGAAACAAACCCTGGTAGTTAGGCAGGCCTGGCCAGGCCAGATGCACGAGGGCATCGATACCCTTGGTGAGCGCCGCCACATCGAGATCATCAGCGTGAATATCCGCGCTGACGAACTCAACGTTCTTTATCCACGGCATGCTTTGTGCGACTTGAGCATTGCGGGCAACGGCGCGGACACGGCAGCCTTTGTTCAGCAAAGCGCTGACAACATGGCGGCCGACAAACCCGGTGGCACCGGTGACCAGTACATGCAAGCCCGTCACAGGACTTTCAACTCTGGAATAGCCACGACAAAACGCCCTCCCCAGCTGTTCACACCCGCGAACTGCCCGATGATCTCGTCGATCAGATTCCAGGGCAGCACTAATACGTAATCAGGCTTTTCCAGCGCGATACGCTCAGGCTCGACCACCGGAATGCGACTGCCCGGCAGGAACTTGCCTTGCTTGTGGGGGCTGGCGTCAGCGACCCAGGCCAACAGATCGGGCTTGATGCCCGCGTAGTTGAGCAGAGTGTTGCCCTTGGCCGCCGCGCCGTAGCCGACCACGCGCTTGCCATCGGCCTTGGCCTGCAGCAGGAAGCGCAGCAACTCATGCTTGATACGCTCGGCAGCCGGAGCGAGGCTGGTATAGAACTGCGCGGTTTTCACCCCAGTGTTCAACTCGGCCTCAAGTACACGCTGCACAGCGGGCATCTGATCATGCTGTCCACCGTCGGCGCGCTGCACGAAGACCCGAAGCGAGCCGCCATGAGTGGGCAGTTCACTGACGTCGAACACGCTCAGGCCATTACGCTCGCACAGGATCTGCACCGCAGTGAGCGAGAGGTAGGAATAGTGCTCGTGATACAGCGTGTCGAATTGCGCGCCTGCCATTAACGTCAGCAGATGAGGAAACTCGAAAGTTGCCACGCCGCTGGGTTTGAGCAAGATGGCGAAACCGCTCAGGAAATCATTGATGTCCGGCACATGGGCCAACACGTTGTTGGCGGCCATCAAGTCAGCAGCCCAGCCCTGCTCCAACAACTGCGAAGCGCTCTCACGGCCAAAAAACAGCTCGCGAATATCCAGGCCTTTGGCCCTCGCTGCCTGCGCTGTGCTGTGGGTCGGCTCGACCCCCAGACAGGCAATCCCGCGTCGGGCTACATACTGCAACAGGTAACCATCGTTGGCCGCGACTTCCACGACCCGGCTCTGCTCATTCAAGCCAAAACGCTCGACCATGGTCGCCACGTAGTGCTCGGCATGCTCCAGCCAGGTACTGGAAAAAGAACTGAAGTAAGCGTAATCGGCATCAAACAGGCTGTCGGCCCGCGTGTAGTCCTCGGTCTGCACCAGCCAGCAGGACTGACAGACCTGGACTTTCAATGGCACCCACTGCTCGGCGCTGTCCAGTTGCTCTGCCCGCAAATAGGCATTGGAAGGCGGCGAAGTGCCCAGATCAATCAGCGGCAGACTCAAAGCTGCACCGCACCCACGGCAATTCATAAACGCACTCCGGCGAATTGGGCATCCAGCAAGGGATGCGAAAGATCTCTTCCCGACAGATTCTTGACGGGCAGCGGCCAGGGGATACTCAGGCGTGGGTCGTGCACGCTGAGTCCGCCTTCGTGACCCGGCGTGTAATCGGCGCTGTGCAAATACAGTAATTCGGCGTCGTCGGTCATGGCCTGAAAGCCATGGGCAAAACCGGCCGGCAGCAGCAGGCTGCGGCCGTCACCCGCTCGCAGGTATTCGGCATGCCAGTGGAGGAAGGTCGCCGAATCGGGACGCAGATCCACCGCGACATCCCAGACTTCCCCCCGCAGACAACTGATCAACTTGGCTTCCGGCAGGCTGGCATTCTGATAATGCAGGCCGCGCACAGTCCCGCGCTCGCGGGTACAGGAATGGTTGATCTGGCGAATATGAAACGGCTGGCCAAACAGGCTCAGACTGCCTTCGCAATACAGTCGCGAGAAATGTCCGCGCTCATCGGCATGGTGTTTGTGCTGAACACTGAACAACCCTTCCAGCGGCAACGCATGCAACATGAACTCGCTCAATGCGACCCCCGATACAGATTCAATTGAGTGAGGGTCACCTCACGCATGTCTTTGCCAGCCTTCCACGCCAAGTGCCAGTCCAGCGTCTGCTCCAGACATTGCTGCAACGACCAGCGAGGTTTCCAGTCCAGCATCTGCCGGGCACGGCTGCTGTCCAGGCGCAAGAGACCGGCTTCATGCAGATCAGTCGGCTCGATACGCAAGCCCGGGGCCTGAGGCCAGCGACGGGCAAGCAGTTCGACCACTTCGCCGACGCTGCACATGTCCGCATCGCCAGGACCGAAGTTCCACGCCCCGGCAAAATCCGGACCCTGCTGATACAACCCGGCTGCCAGCAACAGATAGCCAGCCAGCGGCTCCAGCGCGTGCTGCCAAGGGCGCACCGCCTGCGGATAACGCAAGGTCACCGGCTCATTGGCCGACCAGGCCTTGAGTACATCGGGAATCAGGCGCTCCGGTGCAAAATCGCCACCGCCCAGCACGTTACCTGCACGGGCAGTGGCCAGCGCCAGGCCGTGTTCGGCGTAACGCTCTGCCGGAAAAAACGAAGCCGCATAAGACTGGGCAAGCAACTCGCAACAGGCCTTGCTGCTGCTGTACGGGTCATGCCCGCCCAGCGGCTCGTTCTCGCGGTACGGCCAGAGCCATTCCTGATTCGCATAGACTTTGTCGGTGGTGACCAGCACACAAGCGCGCACACCGCCGACCTGGCGAATGGCTTCAAGCACATTGAGCGTGCCCATGACATTGCTGGAATAAGTCCCCAGTGGATCGCGATAACCTTCACGCACCAGCGGTTGCGCAGCGAGATGCAGGACGATTTCCGGCTGGGTCTCGGCGATGATTTCCAGCAGAGCCCCCAGATCACGTAGATCACCGCGCTGGTCATTGATACCTTCGGCAACCCCGGCCAGCTCGAAGAGGCTTGGATCGGTGACGGGCTCAAGGGCAAAGCCCGTGACGCTGGCGCCCATGCTTTTCAGCCACAACGCCAGCCAGCTGCCTTTGAACCCCGTGTGACCGGTCAACAGAACGCGCTTGCCGCTCCAGAACTGTGAACTCAGCCCCACTGCTTCCATGGGGCCTCCCCGCTCTGCCACAGTTGCTCCAGGTGGTTCTTGTCACGCAGGGTGTCCATGGGGTGCCAGAAACCTTCGTGCTGGAAAGCCTTCAGTTCTCCACGCGCGGCGAGGCCCATCAGGGGTTCGGCTTCCCAGGTTGTATCGTCACCGGAGATCAGCGGCAACACTTTGGGTGACAACACAAAGAACCCACCGTTGATCCAGCCGCCATCACCACGAGGCTTTTCGGAAAAACCGAGCACCAGGTCGCCATCGCGCTCCAGAGCACCATAACGTCCTGGCGGCTGGACGGCAGTTACCGTCGCGAGCTTGTTGTGAGAGAGATGAAAGTCCACCAGAGCGCTGATGTTTAGATCAGAAACACCGTCGCCGTAGGTGAAGCAAAAGGCTTCTTCGTTTTCCAGATAGCGGCCAGCACGGCGCAGGCGCCCACCGGTCATGGTCTCCTCACCGGTATCGATCAGGGTCACGCGCCAGGGTTCGCTGTAATTCTGGTGGACGTCCATGCGGTTGTTGCACATGTCGAAGGTGACGTCAGAGGTATGCAGGAAATAGTTGGCGAAGAAGTCCTTGATCGCGTAGCCCTTGTAGCCCAGGCAAATCACGAAGTCGTTAATGCCGTGAGCGGAGTACTGCTTCATGATGTGCCAGAGAATTGGCTTTCCGCCGATTTCGATCATCGGCTTGGGCTTGAGATGCGACTCTTCGCTGATCCTTGTCCCCAGCCCACCGGCCAGAATTACTGCCTTCATCTCATCCCCTCTTCCACTTCACAGGGCCCCGTCAAGCTTTCGGGGGCTTTGCAAACCATCTGGACAAACCGTCAACGCTACCGGGATAGCGCTCATCGGCTGGCGCAAATACACGTTTTATGACGATATGGAGGGGAATATGCAGGAAGCGCGCCAGCCTGGATTGCCCAGGCCAGCGTCATAAGATCATGCGGGAGGTGTCAATCGGCAAACCAGCCGTTGACCCAATGCTCGAGGTTATCGCCACGCAGAACGAAGTCCCGGAGCACCATCTCTCTTAGCTGGTCACCCATACGATAACTGGCCTCAGGGTCAGCGAGATGCATACGAATAGCCTCCAGCCATTCCTGGGTGCTGTTGCTCTTCACCCGGGTGCAGGGCAGATAACCACGATAGGCGGCGGTGTCGGTACACACCACCGGATACCCGCAAGCGCCGTACTCAAGCAGACGAAGATTACTTTTGCAGTCGTTGAAGATGTGGAACTCCAGTGGTGCAAGCGCCAGGTCAAGGTTCAGGCTGGCCAGTTTGGCCGGGTAGCCATCCAGACCGATAACGCCGTGGAACTCATGGATATAAGGACGCAACTCATCGGGGCACATGCCAAAGAACACCCACTCCACTTCGTCAGCCAACTCGCGAACAACCTCGGCAATAATCTCCAGGTCACCGCTGTGACTGGTGCCGCCGCCCCAACCCACCCGCGGCTTTTTGGACGTCCGGCGCCGACTGTGAAGATTGCTCCACATGGACGCGTCAAGCATGTTCGGCACTACCCGGATATCGGTGTGCATGCTCGACAGCGCATCGGCCAACGACTCGGTGGTGACTACTACGCGATCACACAGACCAATTGCACGGCGCACCATACGCTCCATTTCTTCCCGCTCGGGCTTGTTGCGGGCATGCAGGTTTTTCTTCGTTGACTGTATGACGTAGTCATCAATTTCATAGATGCGCCGCGCCCTGGAGTAAGTTTTCATGGGCTCGATTTCCTTGATCGTGCCTTCACTGTAGCGACATTGCAGGATGATCACGTCCGGATCCAGCCGCGCCAGTTCGATCGTCGACGGCGCGGAGTAGTAAACCTGTCCTGTCGCCCTGCCTGCGGCCTGCAGCTCGGCCAGTGGCTGAATCACCCGGTAATGCCCAACGGCGCCAGCATTGATGGGTATCGCAGCAACGACGGGCAGCGTCTTGCGCACGAACGGACGCCAACCGTTAGTCAAGCCAGGGTCGAGACCAAAACTGCCGCCACCCAAGGTATTGAGCGACAGGTTTACGTTATAAGCCGGGTCCCGGGCAATGATCGGCAACCAACGCTTGTAGTAAGTCGCCGTCTCTGTCGCTTTGCGCTGCTCCAGCCCGGCATCGACAGTTGCTGGTCGGTTGCCCAACGCCAGTTGAGCGTAAGGCGTCCAGACCACCAGGTAACCTTTCTGGCGGATTCGCAGACAGAGGTCCACGTCGCCAAGAGTGCTGGTAAAACTCAGCTCATCCAGCCCGCCTACCTCATCAAACACCTGCTTGCGCACCAGCAGGCAATCAGCAGCGACCGCACTGAGATCATGGGCGACCTGCAAACGGTGCATGTAGCCAGCCGCATGACCGGCGATACCGTTAAACGCTGAACTGGCCGGACCCTGCAGCCCAAGAATCAACCCTGCGTGCACGACCGCGCCAGAAGGACTGAACAGCTTCGCCCCCACGACCGCGACTTCAGGACGCTGCCCGTGATTGAGCAACTCATCGAGCCAGTCTGATTCGGTCACCACCGCAAAACAGTTGAGCATCAACAGGTAATCGCCCCGCGCGTGCTCGGCAGCAAAATTGTACAGAGCAGCAGTGTTGCCCTGCTCCGGGTAACTCAACACGCGCAACTTGTCACTGCCTAACTGCGCCATGGCCTCCAGCCAGACCAGGGTGCCAGGTTGCTCGCTGCCGTTGTCCACCAGCAATAACTCGTATTCGGTGTAGGCCGTTTTTTCCAGCAGACTTTCTGCACAGCGCTGCAAGGCCGCTATCTGATCCTTGCAGGTGATGATGATCGACACCAGTGGGCGTTCTGCGTGCCGGTAATCAATCCGGTTGATCAGCGGCATGCTGCCATGGCGCAGATCATGCGCAACCCCCAGACGCTGAAGGTGCGCGCGCAGTACGGCAGGGTTCTGCTCGACGACTTCTGGCTGGGCAAGCCAGCCGGCGAGGCCCAACGGCGCCTCCACCAGAATATCGCTGATATGCTCCACCACCTGGGTACCATGGGTTTCCACCAGACGCCAGAGCACATCGTGAGGCGCCAACTCCCCACAGCCCCCATCAAAACCACCGACGGCAAGGAACTGCTCGCGGTTAAAGGCCAGCGTTCGACCCACATAGGGGTAACTGCGCAGCAAATCCAGATTGAAATCAGGCTTGAAGATAGGGTCTACAGACTCGGTGTCACGGAGCCCGCCTTCATCACTGTACAGACACAAGGTATCGGCAAAGGCGACAATCCGCTCGGCCATCACCAGCAACGCTGGCGCGATAACCCGGTCACCCGCCTGTAGCAGATAAAACCAGTCAGCACCCTGCAGCGGCCCCAAAACCTCATTGAGCTGTTGCTGCCAGTTTTTCTGCAGCGGCATGCGCAGCGTATTACCCTCCAGCAGCGTCTCGGTACAGCTGCGGGAAAGTACCAGCACCAGATGCGGCGGATATTCCTGTGCTTCGAGGCTCTGCAGGGTCACCGCCAGCTCGCCGCCAGTGAACTGATCATCAATGATCACCGGAACGATCTTGGGCAGCCAGGACCAGCTATCCAGCGTCTCCGGCAAAAGGTTGCGCTGAACCTCGGAGAGGGAGCGACACGCCAGCCATTGCTCGTACAGCTCGGAAAAACTCTGCGCCTTGATACCGACCCGCCAGGGAAGCGTACTCTGCCGGGTCCCCATGGAACGACCGAGGCAAATTTCTTCCCAGACACGCGGAGCCTCGTCGGCCCGCTTTAGCGGTAAATACCGAACCCAGCCATGGGCTGGCGCCGACTCACCGCTGCGCCCTTTGAGCATTTGCCGCAACCAGTCGCGCTCACCCCGCACCGCGTCCTTCATTGAGGGCTGTGCGCTCAAGCGATCCTGGTACAGCCGCTCAACGCTGAGGATATCGTTGAGCAGCACCAGATTGCCACGGCGCAAGAGGCAAATATACAAAGCAAAATCCAGACTCGCGACAAAGCAATGATCCGGCTGGGTCAGGGCGGGCAACAGCTCCTGAATATCGGCGCGACGAAACAACGTACTGCTGAACCCACCCAGGAAATTGACCGGGTACGACTCGATAATCGCCAGCAGATCATCGCCCTTGAGAATCGAACTTTCCGGACAAAGCACGTCATTTTCCAGACGCTGCGGAAGCACTATGTTGTCTGCATCCCAAAGCATTCGCTGCGCGGTAACCAGACTTGCATCGGAGTGCTCAATCAGCGCATTGGCCTGAATCTCGATGCAGCCGGGAAACAACAAATCGTCGTCGCAGAAAAACTTGATGAACTCGCCCTGAGCCTCATTGAGGCAAACCTGCAGATTACCCGTCAGACCCAGATGTTCAGCATTACGCACATAGCGCAGACTGACGCTCGCAGCATCGCTAAACGAATCAAAAATCGCCTTGATTTCGCTGCCACGACTGTCATCACAGACGATGACTTCAAGATTGGAATACGTCTGGTGCAGGGCACTGACCAGTGCAGCGTTGAAAAAGCGCGGGTTATAGGCGGGGATGACAATGCTGACAAGAGGAGCTGGATTCACTGGACATACTCACGAGCGGCGGGCCTGCCTTACGGATCAAGCCCCTTAACCGCTGAAAAAAGACGGTTTGCTCGGCGATGCGCCGCATTTCTGCGGCGTTGCACTTACAACTGACTGAACAGGTTCAACTGTGCAAGCTTGGTAAATACCAACTGCGAAGCCGTCAGCATGGTTTGCTGCATGGTCAAACGCCCGATGGCATCAACCGGATCGGAGTCGGTAATTTTGCCCTGTTCCAGCTTGTTGTTGCCTTTGAGCAGATCATTGGTCACACCTTGATCATCGGCACTGGCCTGACGGGCACCACCAGCGGAAATGGCAGTGGAAACCCTCTCGGTACCGCTGGCGATGTTACCCAGAGCAGAATCCAGAGCAGCCTGCAATTTCTGACCAGCCACTGGATTGCCATCGGCTGGCGTGCTCAGCGCAGTGATCACCGACGACAGGGTATTGAGTACGTTCTGGGTCTTCTGAGTGCCGCCCTTGACCACAAACTGGTCATTGATATCTGGCGTGCCATTGATCGTGAAGTTGATCCCGGAAGCACTGATGGTCGTGTTCGGTGGCGTCAGCGTCATCGTACCGCTGGAAACCGGCGTGCTGCTGCTGGTGATCGGCGAGGCATACAACGCATAGTCGGTAGCCGAGGTGAACTTGAGGACCGCGCCACCGGCAGGGAACGTATTGTTATACGCTGCCATCTCTGCGGCACTGCTACCCACCGCTGCACCGGTAATCACTGCACCGGACGTGTTGCCGTTGCTGCGCGTGGTGCTGATTTTGTCTGTCGTGGCAGCCAGAGTGAAGGTACGCTCAGGAGGCCCGGCAATAGCTGCATCGGCAAGCGCCGGATCCGCCCGTTCGGCATCCGTAAGGTTCACATTGAGCGACAACTGTACGCCACGAAAATTGATCGTCTGGGACGCAGCATTTGCCGAAGAGAAATTCCCCCCGCTGCTGGCATCAATAGTGACATCAGTGTTGGTCGCAAGACTCGTGATCTTGTACTGCGTACTGCTCAGAAAGGTCAGCTCGTAAGGCTGTCCTGCCAGGTACTCCGCCGAGTAGGTAGCGCTGGAGGCGACACTCCCCCCGGACAGGCTGATCTTGCCGTCATTGGTTGCCGGTGAGGTCAGAGTCGACGAGGTGCGCGTGCTGTTGACTGCCGTCTCGAAAGCATCCCAGCCGGTGGTATTGCTGGCCACACTCAAGCCGTCGCCAATGGCGAGGTTGATGGAAGTCTGGTCGCCGTTGTAAGAGTACGTGCCGTCCGAATTCAGGGAGTACGGTGCTGTTGACGTCTTCGAGCCGGAAAACAGGTACTCGCCGTTGGCGTCCTGGCTGTTCATGAGCCCCAGAATCTGGGTCTGCACCGCTTTCAATTCGTCAGCGGCGGATTTACGGTCGTTGTCTGTGTAAGTACCGTTACCTGCGGCAATAATCAGTTCCGACGCCCTTTGCAGCGAATTCTGAATACTCTTCAAGGCCGTCTCGGACTTGGTCACATTGGTGCCAATGGTACTGATGTTGGCACCGTACTGAGTCAGCATCGAGTTTTGCTGGGACAACTCCAGCACTCGCGCAGCACCCACCGGATCATCGGCAGCAGTATTGAGCTTGATCCCGCTGGCGACCTCTTCGCCCGTCTGGTTCACCTTGGCATAGGTACGCTGGTAATTGGCGGTACTGGTTTCGTAAAACTGAGCAGTTGAAATACGCATGGATTACGCCCCCTTAAAGACTGTTGATCAGCGTGCTGAAAATGGACTGCGCCGCTTTGATGATCTGCGAAGACGCCGTGTAGTACTGTTGATACTTGATCAGGTTGGCGGCTTCCTCATCGAGGGAAACGCCGGATATCGCATCGCGTGAGTTTTTTGACTGGGTCAACAGTGCGGCAGTCGCTGTGGTATCGCTAAGCCCCTGAGCAGCCGCCGAACCGACGTTTGAAACCAGCGTTCCGTAAGCGCCAGACATGCTCTGTCCGACCGTACCGTTGACACCCACCGTCTGTTTGGTCTGCAGAGCCAACAAGTCGGTCGCATTGCGGTTGTCGGCAGAACCCGCGCCGGTCAGGCCAATGTTGTAGGCATCATTGTTGTTGGGCGCCCCCGCGATGGTCATCTCGACCGAAAAGGACTGAGCAGCGCTGGCAGAATCGGTGTAACCCACATTAAAGGTCAGCGTGTTGCTTTGCCCTGGCACAATATTGCCAGTGATGGCGCTACCGTTCTTGTCCAGCACCGCGTTGCCCTGAGCGTCCAGCAACTGATAGCTCTGAACACCCCCTGATGCCGTGCCGAACAGCAGTTTCATCGGCGTGGAGGTGGTGATTGCGTTACGCAGGTCCGCTGTTGCGGCCGTGTCGTAGATGTCCGATTTAGTCGTGAGTGTCGGCTGGGTAAACGTACCGGTACCGGAGTTGGCAGCGGCGGTCGCCGTCAGCGGTGCAGCAGCAGCAAGACTGCGCGGATCGGAAATCACGGTTGACAACTGTGCCGCCGCATTGCGGGTCGGCGTCAACTTGAAGCTGTCACCGAACCCCATAGCGTTGCCATTCAGGCTGACCGAGAAGCCATCGAACTGCTTGGGCGGATTGTCATCCAGACTGCCGCTGCCGACAGAAGTACCGTCCGGCAAAGAACGAACAATAAATTTCTTGTTGTCACCGGCGTCGTTAAAAACAACCTCGTAATCGCTGGAGGTCAATTTGCTGGTGTCAGTGATCGTGACATCAAGATTGCCTGAACCGGCAGTGTTGGTTGCACGACCGATGCTGCGCTGGCTGATCTGACTCGGATCATTGATGCTGCTGAACAGGTTGGAGCCAAAGTTACCGTTAGCGTCGATACCCTGATTCAACTGGCTGTTGACTTGATCGGACAGCACCAGTGCAACCCGGCCGAGCTCGTTGGTCGCCGGGGTCAATACCTCGCTGCGGTAACGCAGCAGACCACCGATACTGCCGCCAGTGATGACCGACGTGACATCTACATTCGCGGTGCCGTAAGTCAGCTTGAGGCCGTATTGCAGCGGATCGGTAGCGCTCGGTGAAGCCGTCATGGTGTAGGCGGTGTTGCCTGTAACCAGCGACTGCCCGGTACCGATGTAAACGTCGTAGCTGCCGTTGTTCTCGACCACCTTGGCACCGACCAGCTCATTGAGCTGGCGCACGGCCTCGTTACGCGAGTCGAGCATGGTATTAGGTGTCGCGCCGGTCGCCGTCGCCGACGTGATCTGCTTGTTGAGCGAGGCAATGGTCGACGACAGCTTGTTGACCTGATCCGCCGTGGAAGACAACTGGCTGTTAACCGAAGCGTTCTGCGAACTGAGCTGTGAGCTGATCGAGTTGAAACGACCGCTGAGCGCGCTGGCCTGGGTCAAAAATAGTTGCCGGGAGTTCGAGTCGGTAGCGAGTTTCGACACCCCTTGCAACTGGGTGAAAAACTGCGACAGCGACGTAGCAATACCGGTGGCGCTGTCCGACAACAACTTATCGGTCTGGGACGCTTGCCCTGAGTAAGCCACCGCATCGGCACTCAGCGCGGTGCTGGTTTGCAATTGGGCATCCATGTAGCTGTTGTAGATCCGACGAACGTCGGACAGCGTCGTCCCGGTGCCGATATAACCAGCACCCAGATTCTGCTGCAACGAAGCAGTGGTCATGACCTGCTGACGCGAATAACCCGCGGTATCCACGTTGGCCGTGTTGTTACCGATGGTGTTCATCGCGGCACTGCTTGCTGACAGCCCAGATAACCCAATTGAAAGCAGCGACATGATTAAAACCTTATAAAGTCGTGGAAGAGCCCGTAGTGGCGGCGTAGTTCTGGTAACTCTTCATCTGTTTCGCAATCTGCGAAATCTTGCTGGCATAGTCTGGATCCGTAGCGTATCCAGCCTTCTGCAATTCTTTTACAAACTGTTCTGGGTTATCGGCAGAATTCACGACTTCTTTATAGCGATTGTTGTTCTGCAACAGGCTGACCAGGTCGTGGAAGCTGTCTGCGTAGGAGTCATAGGAACGGAAGTCCGCCGTCTCTTTGACCATCTTGCCGTCACGGAACTCGCTGGTAATTGCCCGCGCCTGCTTGCCGTCCCAGCTACCCGTCGCCTTGATGCCGAACAGGTTGTGACTGCTGCTGCCGTCCTGCTGACGCATGATCGACTTGCCCCAACCGGTTTCCAGTGCGGCTTGCGCCACCAGGATCGCCGGATCGACGCCGATGCGCGCAGCAGCATCCTTGGCCAGCGGCAACATGGTCGCCATGAACTCATCGGAATTGCCGAATGCACGCTTGGCCGGAGCCAAAGGCGGCTGAGCAATACTGCGCACATATTGCGGGGTCGCTGGCGCGAGATTCGGGTCCATGGTCCAGTCGCCGTTTCCGCTGCCCGTGCTTTTACTGGCGACGTTGCTGCGCGCAACAGGCGACAGCTCAGTGGCACCCGACGGCACGATGCCCGCCAGCAGACGATCCGTAAGTTTGCTGGGCAATGCCAGGCGGCGGGAATTGAGCGCAGCCACATCGTTGCGCCCTTCTGCCACTGCAGCGGTCTTGTCACTTGAGGCTGAACGGGTTGCCCACAACGGCCGTTGCTGAACGCTGGCAGCCAGGCCGCTGGCAGCGGTCGAAGCATCGCCTTTTGCCGCATCAGCTGTAGCAGCCGTGTGCATGTTGCGAGTCTTGGACAACTGACGCATCAGCACGTCTTGCAGGCCGATACCATTGCCACGCCCGGACAACGTCACGGACATCTGCTGGTCGTACATATCCTGATACTGCCGGGTTGCGGCGGTATTCATCGGATTGTCCTTGGCCAGCACTTCGTTGGCAGAACGCATCGCCTTGAGCATCTGACTGACGAACAGCGACTCGAACTCCTGCGCAACCTTTTTCAGGTTGGCATCGCTGTTCACATCACCGGTTTTCAACGAGCTCAGGCGATTGAGGTCGGTGTACGCACCTGAATCGATACCTGAAGAAACCGCGCTCTTGGGCATGTCCATTAACAGTGTCCTCAGATCACGATCAGGTCGGCCTGCAAGGCGCCGGCCTGTTTCAATGCTTCAAGGATTGCCATCAAGTCGCCGGGCGCAGCGCCCACCTGGTTAACGGCACGGACGATCTCATCAAGCGTGGTACCAGGACCGAACTTGAACATGGGGTGCAACTCTTGCTGAGCATTAAGCTTGGAGCGTGGTACCACCGCCGTCTGACCACCGGACAGTGCGCCTGGCTGGCTCACGATCGGGTCTTCGGTGATGGTCACCGTCAGGCTGCCGTGAGTCACAGCAGCGGGCGAAACCTTAACGTTCTGACCGATCACGATGGTGCCGGTACGCGAGTTGATGATGACTTTGGCCGCAGTCTGACCCGGATCGATTTCAAGGTTTTCCAGCACTGACAGATAGTCAACGCGCTGCCCCGGATCCAGCGGCGCGGTCACCCGCACCGAACCGCCATCCAGCGCCTGGGCAACGCCAGGACCGAGCAGGTCATTGATCTTGTCCACCACGCGCTTGGCGGTGGTGAAGTCCGAACGGTTGAGGTTCAGGGTCAGTGTGTTGCCCTGATTGAAGCCACTCGGCACTGCTCGTTCAACAGAAGCGCCGCCAGGAATACGACCGGATGACGGAACGTTGACCGTGATTTTCGAACCGTCGCGGCCCTCGGCATCAAAGCCGCCGACCACCAGGTTGCCCTGAGCGATGGCATAAACGTTACCGTCGACACCTTTCATCGGCGTCATCAACAGCGCACCGCCCCGCAGGCTTTTCGAGTTACCGATCGACGACACGGTGATGTCAACGGTCTGGCCTGGTTTGGCGAACGCAGGCAAGTCTGCATACACCGCCACTGCCGCGACGTTTTTCAACTGCACCGTGCCGGAGCCGGCCGGCACCTTGATGCCGAACTGGGCCAGCATGTTGTTGAAGGTCTGCAAGGTAAACGGGGTCTGAGTTGTCTGGTCACCCGTACCGTTAAGCCCCACGACCAGGCCATAACCGATCAGCTGGTTGGCCCGTACGCCGGAAATACTGGCGATGTCCTTCAAACGCTCGGCATGAGCGCCGAACGCGGTAGACAACAGCAGTGCTGCCGCGAGCAATTGCTTGAGATTGATCATGTTTATCCCGCTATCAGAAAGGGAACAACGGGCTGAGGAAGAACCGGTCAAACCAGCCTGGCTGGCTCGAATCGGCAAATGCACCAGTACCTGAATACGTAATGCGCGCATCGGCCACGCGAGTGGACGAAACGGTGTTGTCAGTCGCAATGTCGTCAGCACGAACCAGGCCGGCGATACGCACCAGCTCGTCACCGGTGTTCAGCGTCATCCACTTCTCGCCGCGGACTGCAAGGATGCCGTTGGGCATGACATCAGCAACGGTCACCGTGACCGAACCGGTGAGGCTGTTGCTCTGGGCAGCCTTGCCATCACCGGCAGTGGTGCGTGCGCCGTTGTAGCCAGCACCGAGGCTCAAATCGTTACTGCCAATCGGGTTGTTGGTGGTCAGACCCGACCCGAACAGCGAGGTCAGGCCGATGTTTGCCGTGCTGTTCTTGGAGATGCCCGAGCTTGCAGCCTTGCTCGCGGCCATCCGCTCCGACAAGGTAATAGTGATGATGTCGCCGACCCGGAAAGCCTTGCGATCGCCATACATGTTCTGCTCGAAACCCGCCTGATAAATCGAGCCATTGTTTGCCGCTGCGGGCAATGGCGTACGCGGCATCACCGGCGCGTAATAAGGGTCATTAGGCTTGGCATTAGGCGCAACGCAGCCTGCCAGCAGAGCGATTCCACAGAATGGCACCACCAACACAGAAAACCGCAGAACAGATAGCCGTTTCATGACACTTAAAACCTCGCGGTGTAACTGGCGCCGGGCAGGCGCCTCATCGAATTGAGCGGGTAGAGCAACAGGTCAAACAGGTCGATCAAGGTGTTACAGATTCTGCGTCAGGTTCTGCAGCATCTGGTCAGCCGTCGAGATGACTTTCGAGTTCATCTCATAAGCACGTTGAGTGGTGATCATGTTGACCAGCTCTTCAACGGTGCTGACGTTGGATGCTTCAAGGGTGTTCTGCAGCGTGGTACCCAGACCGTTCAGGCCAGGCGTACCGACTTGCGGCGCACCACTGGATGCTGTTTCCAGGAACAGGTTGCCGCCCTGCGCTTGCAGACCCGCCGGGTTGATGAAGTCAGCCGTCTGGATGTTGCCGATAATCTGTGGCGTTGCAGTCGCACCGGCCAATGTGATCGAAACAGTACCGTCCTGACCCACGGTGAAGGTCTGGGCGTTCTGCGGTACGACGATGGCGGGTTCCAGCGCATAACCATTGGCGGTCACGATCTGGCCGTTGCCGTCCAGGTGAAACGTACCGTCACGGGTGTAGGCGATAGTGCCGTCAGGCTGCATGATCTGCAGGAAGCCACGACCGTTCACTGCGATATCCAGTGGGTTTTCGGTGGTTTCCAGGCTACCGGCGGTGAAGTTTTTCTGCGTACCGACGATGCGCACACCGGTACCCAGTTGCAGACCGGACGGCAATTCGCTGTCCTGGGTCGACTGAGCACCCGGCTGGCGCTTGATCTGATACAGCAGGTCCTGGAACTCGGCGCGATCACTTTTAAAGCCTGTGGTCGATACGTTTGCCAGGTTGTTGGAAATGGTCGTCAGGTTCATGTCCTGAGCGGCGAGACCGGTTTTCGCGACATATAGTGCAGGAAGCATTCTTTCTCTCCTCGTGCGTCGGTTTATCGACGCAAGCTGTCAATGGTTAGCCCTGCAAGATGCGCGTGGCGGATTCGTCATTCTGCTCAGCGGTTTTCATCATCTTGACGTGCAATTCAAACTGGCGGGACAAGGCCAGAACGGAAGTCATTTCTTCCACGGCATTGACGTTGCTCGCCTGCAAAAAGCCCGACTCGACCTGAACGTTGGCGTCGGCTGGAGCCGCTGCACCGCTCTTCAGGTGGATCAGGCCATCTGCGCCTTTTTCCATGGTGCCCACATCTGGCCTGACCAGTTTGATACGGTCGACCTGAGCCATCACTTGAGCGCTCTCACCCAGCGAGCGAACGCTGATGGTGCCGTCGGCGCCGATTTCAATCTGTTGCTGCGGCGGCACGGCGATAGGACCGCCGTTGCCCATGACCGGCAAACCATTGCCAGCTCGAAGCACACCGACGGCATCGATATTCATGCCTGCGCTGCGTGTATAAGCCTCGCCACCATCGGGCGTCTGAACGGCAATCCAGCCATCACCCTTGACCGCAATATCGAGGTCACGACCGGTCTGGATCATTGCGCCGCCACTGAAGTCAGTACCGGGACGTTCGCTCATCGCATAGGCACGGGAAGGCTGAACCTCGCCAAACACCGGCATCGAACGCGCCTGTTCGAGGTCACGCATGAAGCCGTTGGTCGAGACGTTAGCCAGGTTGTTGGCATGAGCCTTTTGCGCAACGGCGTTTTCAGATGCACCGCTCATCGCGACGTAAAGCAACTTGTCCACAGTCATCCTCCTCTGACAGACGTTTGCCGTCTGTAGCTGTTCTAACAGGGAGATAGCAATATCCGGACCAACTTGTCGGAGATGATACAAAGCACTGATTGTTCAGCAAAAACAGGCGTGCTCGTCGTGGAGACTGAAGCACGGGATGAAAATGCGGCGGCGGATTGCCACATTTCCTGCGAAGGGTCGGATGGGCCGCCAAAAAAACTACGCTGTGTGTTTTGATGTAGTGATTTTTGTGTACATATCCGTTGTTGGGGTGACGGCTGATATTGGTTGCGCTTTTACAGCGCCTCACTTTTGAACAGCGCAAAAGTAAGCAAAACGCTCTTGCCCCACCATTTGGCACCTCGCTGGTGCTCGGTGTACCCGCCCGCAGATCCTGAACCGTGGGCCGCCGCAATGGGCCATCCATGGCCCGGTGCGGCTAACCCGGCGTCCTGCCGGGTTGCCCACGGTTCAGAATCTGCGTTCGGCCAGCGTGATTTAACGGGGCGCCTGAGATCAAAGTCAAAAGCGCAGCGGCCTGACAGCCGACCTGATGTTGGACTTTACCGCTGTTTTGTAGGAGCTGCCGAAGGCTGCGATGCGGTGTGTCAGACGATGCCTGTTTTGGCTGTGCTGGCGTCTCGCGAACAAGTTCGCTCCTACCGGTCCGAGGTGAAAACGCTGTTTTTGATCTGCTTTTGATTTTGATCTTAGGCGCCCCGTTAAACCACGCCGGCCGGAATTCGATATTGCTGCGTGGGGCAAACCGGCAGGGATGCCGGTTTAGCCGCCTCAGGCCATGGATGGCCGGTGGCGGCGGCCCCACGCAGCAATGTCGGATTACGGGTATGCCGAGCGACAGCGAGGCACCCAGTGGTGGGCATGAGCGTTTTGCTTACTTTTGCGCTGTTCAAAAGTGAGGCGCTGTAAAAGCGCAACCTATATTAGCCGTTACCCACACAATGGATATGTACACAAGATCACTAAAACAAAAAAACCCCGCAGTCCAAAAGGAGCGGGGCTTCTGGGTTTAAGCATTCAATCCATCAAGCCTGTGGCTGCCAGCCTCCGCCCAGTGCTTTATAGATAGCGACAATGCCGTGATACAGCTCAATCTCTGCCTGAGCCTGCGAGTCCTCGGCCGCCAGACGCTCGCGTTCAGCGTCCAGCAACACCAGGAAGTCCGCAGTGCCTTCGCGATACTGAATCGAGGCGAGATTGGCCGCAGCGCGACTCGCTTCACTCTGACGAATCAGCGAAACCAGCCGCTGCTGACGTTTGTCGTAATCGCTGAATGCGTTTTCCGACTCTTCCAGCGCCAACAGTACCTGCTGCTCATAATTGGCCAGTGCGCCTTCGGCATCGGCATCAGCCTCGCGAATACGTGCTCGCACGCTGCCCAGGTCAAAAGCTGCCCAGGAAATGCTCGGCCCCAGCGACCAGGCTCTGGCGGCTGACGAGCCGATTTGCGATCCCCGGCCAGCAGTGAAGCCCAGAAAACCACTCAGGCTGACGCGCGGGAACAAATCAGCTGTTGCCACCCCAATACGCGCAGTGGAGGAGGCCAGCTGACGTTCAGCCGCACGAATGTCCGGCCGTTGACGCAGCACCTGAGTGGGATCACCAATAGGCAGAGCCTTGGCAATCGCCGGCAGTTTTGCCGGGCTCAGGTCGACACTCAGGCTTTCCGGACGCTCGCCCAGCAACGTTGCGATGCGGTTACGCTGACGAACCTGTTCGGCCTGCAATTGCGGAACCGACGCTTCGACGGCGGCAAGACGCGCATCGGCACGCATCACATCCAGCTCATTACCCACCCCGGCGTCGCGCAGTTGCGCCGTAACGCCTCGGGATTCCTGCTGGTTTTTCAGGTTTTCCCGAGCAATCTGTTCACGCAACTGCGCACCGCGCAACTGGCCATAGGCGTCGACCACTTCAGCCGTCAGAGTGACCTGAAGCTGATACAGATTGGCTTCGGCGGCGTCCTGATCGGCTTCGCTGGCTTCCAGTTCGCGCTGAATGCGACCGAACAAATCGAGCTCCCAGGCCATGTCCAGGCCCAGGTCGTAACGTTCACTGCTGACCCGGCGTTCAGTGATGCCCGGCTGCTGGCCTTTGCCCAAGTCACTGCTGACCCGGCTGGTAACCACGGGCATGGCGTCATTGCTAACGTCGTCGCGAATTGCCCGTGCCGCTTTGAGGCGGGCGAAGGCGACGCGCAGTTCGCGGTTGTCATTCAAAGATTTGGCGACCAACTGGTTAAGCGTCGGATCGTCAAACTGCTGCCACCAGATGGTTTCCTGATGACTGCGGTCAAACTTGCCCTGGGTCGCCGAAGCGACCTTGGCAGCGGCGGTGTCAGGAGCCTTGTAGTCAGGGCCGGCAGCACAGGCTGCCAGCGCCAGAACCAGCAGGCTGGGCATGAACAGCTTTAACGAATTCATCAATGCGCCTCCGGGTTCAGGTTTTGCAGGCGTTGTACCTTGGCCGCCTTGCGGGCCTCTTTGCGCTCTACATAGTTACGAATCAGCACGTAGAACACGGGCGTCAGCAGCAGGCCGAAGAAGGTCACCCCGAGCATCCCCGAGAACACCGCAACACCCATGGCGTGACGCATTTCTGCACCGGCACCGCTGGAGAACACCAGGGGCACAACACCCATGATGAACGCGAAGGAGGTCATCAGAATCGGACGCAGACGCAGGCGGCACGCTTCCAGTACGGCTTCCAGCGGCGACATGCCTTCGCTCTGTTTGTCCTTGGCGAATTCGACGATAAGGATCGCGTTCTTACAGGCCAGTCCCACCAGCACAATCAGTCCGATCTGGGTGAAGATGTTGTTATCGCTACCCGACAGAATCACCCCGGTAATGGCCGACAGCAGTGTCATCGGTACGATCAGGATCACCGCCAGTGGCAGGCTCCAGCTTTCGTACTGAGCAGCCAGCACCAGGAAGGCCAGCAGTACGCACAGCGGGAAGACCAGCAGCGCGGTGTTGCCCGACAGGATTTGCTGATACGTAATCTCGGTCCACTCGTAGGTCATGCCATTAGGCAGTTCGTCTTTGAGCAGTTTTTCCACGGCGGCCTGAGCCTGACCCGAGCTGTAACCCGGAGCGGCAGCGCCGTTGATCTCGGCAGTGATGAATCCGTTGTAGTGCATGACCCGATCCGGCCCCGCGGTGTCGCTGACCTTGATGAAGGTCGCCAACGGGATCATCTCGCCCAGATTGTTGCGCACCTTGAGCTGACCAATCTGGTCTGCGTCCTGACGGAATTGTTGTTCAGCCTGAACGTTGACCTGATAAGTACGGCCAAAACGGTTGAAGTCGTTAGCGTACAGCGAGCCCAGATACACCTGCAGGGTGTCGAAGATATCGCTGATCGCCACGCCGTGAGTCTTGGCTTTTTCACGGTCGATGGCAGCATCGACTTGCGGCACATTCACCGTGTAGCTGGTGAACAGCCCGGCCAGTTCCGGCACGCTGTGGCTCTTGGCAATAATATTCATCGTCTCTTTATAGAGCTCGTCGTAACCCAGGTTGCCACGGTCTTCGATCTGCAGGCGGAAGCCGCCGATCGTGCCCAGACCTTGTACCGGTGGCGGCGGGAAGATCGCCATGTAGGCGTCCTGGATCTCGCTGTATTTGCCGTTCAATGCTCCAGCAATTGCACCCGCTGACAGGCTTGCGTCTTTACGCTCCTCGAAGGGTTTCAGGGTCACAAACACGATGCCGGCGTTTGGGCTATTGGTGAAGCCGTTAATGGACAGGCCCGGGAAGGCGATAGCGGCTTCTACACCTTCTTGCTTGAGCGCGATGTCAGACATGCGTTTGATGACGTCTTCGGTACGATCCAGGCTCGCCGCATCCGGGAGTTGAGCAAAGGCCACCAGGTATTGTTTGTCTTGCGGTGGTACGAAACCGGTCGGCGTGCTGGCGAACCCGAAATAGGTCAACACCATCAAACCGGCATAAAGAATCAACGCAATACCGCTGCCGCGAATCACCCGACCGACGACACCCACGTAGCTATTACTGGCTCGTTCGAACACTCGGTTGAAAGGACGGAACAACCAGCCGCCGAACATTTTGTCGAGGAATCTTGAGAAGCGGTCTTTCGGTGCGTCGTGCGGTTGAAGCAGCACCGCAGACAATGCGGGTGACAGCGTTAGTGAATTAAACGCGGAAATAACAGTGGATATGGCAATGGTCAGGGCGAACTGCTTATAGAACTGCCCGGTCAGCCCTGAAATGAACGCTGCGGGAATGAACACCGCACACAGCACTAATGCCGTGGCGATGATAGGGCCAGTAACCTCACGCATGGCTCGTTTGGTGGCTTCGACCGGGTTAAGCCCCAGCTCGATGTTTCGCTCGACGTTTTCCACGACCACGATGGCGTCGTCCACCACGATACCAATGGCCAGTACCAAGCCGAACAGTGACAACGCGTTGAGCGAGAATCCGAACATGTGCATCACAGCGAAGGTGCCGATCAGCGATACCGGAACAGCCACGAGCGGAATGATCGACGCACGCCAGGTTTGCAGGAACAGGATAACGACCAGGACTACCAAAATCAGTGCTTCGAACAGGGTGTGCACCACTGCCTCGATCGAGCCTCGGACGAATACTGTCGGGTCATACGCAATAGCGTAATCCATGCCCTCAGGAAAGCCCTTCTTGAGTTCGGCCATTTTCGCCCGAACATCATTGGAGATATTGATCGCATTGGAGCCTGGACGCTGGAAGATCGGGATCGCGACCGCAGGCTGGTTGTCGAGCAGAGAGCGCAAGGCGTACTGGTTGGAACCCAATTCAATGCGTGCTACGTCGCGCAGCCGGGTGATTTCCCCGTCAGCACCGGCGCGAATCACGATGTTCTCAAATTCTTCTTCGGTGACCAGACGACCTTGGGTATTGACTGACATCTGGAAGCTGGTGGCGCCGGGCGAGGGCGGTGCGCCCAGTTGGCCGGCTGCTACCTGACGGTTTTGTTCACGAATCGCATTGACCACGTCGGTGGCAGTCAGATTGCGCGAAGCAGTCTTGTTGGGATCAAGCCAGACCCGCAACGAGTAATCGCCCATGCCAAACAGTTGGACATCGCCGATACCGTCAAGGCGAGCCAGTTCATCCTTGATGTTAAGAATCGCGTAGTTCGACAGGTACAGCATGTCGTAGCGTTTATCCGGCGAGGTCAAGTGAACCACCATCGTCAGATCGGGCGACGCCTTGTCCACGGTAATACCAATACGCGTCACTTCTTCAGGCAGTTTCGGTTCGGTCCGGGTGACCCGGTTCTGAACCTGGACCTGCGCGTTGTCCAGGTCAGTACCCAGTGCGAAAGTGATGGTCAGGGTGATCTTGCCGTCAGCGGTGGATTGCGAGGACATGTACAGCATGTTCTCGACGCCAGTGATGGCCTGTTCCAGCGGAGCGGCGACGGTTTCGCCGATGACCTTGGGGTTGGCGCCGGGGAAGTTTGCGCGAACGACGACGGTGGGTGGCACAACTTCAGGGTATTCACTGATAGGCAACTGGAACAGTGAGATGGAGCCTGCGATCAGGATCAGCAGCGAGAGCACCGCTGCGAAGATCGGACGCGAAATAAAGAATTGAGAGAAGTTCATCAGTGGTTTCCCTTAACCGCGTGGCGCGGAGATGCCGGCAACTTTTTCAGGTGCTTTAGGCTTCACTTGCGGCAGGTTGCTGGCTTCCAGAGCCTGGCGTTGTTTGAGCAGCGCAGCGAGCGTCTCGGCGCTGGCCATCGGGGTCTCTTCCGGTGTGACCGGCTGACCGGGACGGACGCGTTGCAGGCCCTTGACCACGATGGTGTCGTCTTTGCTCAGGCCGCTACGGACGATCCGCAGGCCTTCGACTTTCGGACCCAGCTCGACTGTGCGGTACGTGGGCTTGTTGTCCTGACCCATGACCAGTACGAATTTCTTGCCGAGGTCAGTGCCCACCGCTTCGTCATTGATCAGCACAGCAGAGTAAACGCCGCTGCCCACCAGTTTGACCCTGGCATACAGGCCTGGGGTGAAGCTGCCGTCGCTGTTGTCGAACACCGCGCGGCCACGAATGGTGCCGGTACGCGGGTTGACCTGGTTATCGACGAAGTTCATCTGGCCCTGATGCGGGTTACCGGCTTCGTTGGAAAGGCCCAGATATACCGGGGTGGTCTGGCCACGCTGGCCCTTGCGCGCCAATTCCGTGTACTTGAGGAAGACACGCTCGTCAGCGTCGAAATAGGCGTACACCTTGTCGGTGGAAACCACGCTGGTCAGCGGGGTGACATCAGCGGTGACGATGTTACCGGCAGTGATTTCGGCGCGGCTGACGCGGCCACTGATTGGCGATGTCACGCGAGTAAAGCTCAGGTTCAGCTTTGCCAGGTCCAGTTGCGCCTGAATGGCGGCTACACCGGCGCGGGCTTCCTGTGCGGTGGTGGTGCGCGAGTCAGCCAGTTCGGCGGAAATGGCATTGTTGGTACGCAGGCGTTCACCGCGCTGGGCTTCGTTATCGCTGCGGTTTGCGGTGGCGCGAGCCTGTTGCAGCTGGGCTTCGAGGCGGCGAACTTCAGACTGGAAAGGCCGGGGGTCGATCTGGAACAGCACATCTCCTTTCTTGACCAGTGCGCCGTCGGTGAAGGCAACAGCATCGATCTGGCCGGAAACCCGAGGGCGGATTTCTACGGTTTCCGGCGCTTCGAGGCGTCCGGTGAATTCATCCCATTCGTTGACGGGTTGCTCCAGCACTTTCGCTACGCTGACTTTAGCGGCAGCAGGCGCGACCGTCGCTTCAGGTGCTCCGCCGCAAGCGCTTATCACCACCAGCGCCAACGCGGCGAGTGGGAAGCGCAATTGATTGAATTTCTGAGCCATGGGAGTGTCCGCCGGAATATTAAGATGGGCGGATTCTGTTCTTGAGGGTGGTATTGCACGAATCGAATGAAACAAAAGTTAATATCATTCGGAATGATATTGAGTATCGCTCGGCGGGTAATAATCGGGTGGTTTACAGCATCGCGCCGGATATTGAGAGTTTGCGCGCGGGTTTTAATCGGAATGCGATCTCTTGTGGGAGGGGTGCTTGCCCCCGATAGTGCTT
>NZ_JACONW010000071.1 GCF_014357575.1 Pseudomonas folii
CCACAGGGTCTGTGTGTCCCTCGAATTGCGGTAGCGAGCAATGGACCTGTAGGAATGGTCCAGAGACTTGGTCGCACGGCCTATACGGATTCCGTTGGAGCGAGGCTTGCCCGCGAAGAACGATAACGCGGTTTGCCTGTTTGACCGCCTTGCCGGATTCGCGGGCAAGCCTCGCTCCAACAAATGCTGCTGATTATTGGAGTCGTCATGGCTGATCGGCACGACTATGTGGCGCTGGAGTGGGTAAAAGGTGAAATCGCCGAAACCCTCAAGCAGGCCCGCCACGCCCTCGATACATACATTGCCGATCCCGGACACACGGCGGCGATGGATAAGTGTCTGGATTGCGTGCATCAGGTGCACGGCAGCCTGCAAATGATCGAATTCTACGGTGCAGCGTTGCTGGCCGAAGAAGTCGAACAACTGGCGCTCGCCTTGCAGCAGGATCGCGTTGCGGAGCGTGCCGAGGCCGAGCATTTGCTGACTCAGGCCATGACGCAACTGCCTGCGTATCTGGACCGTATTCATTCTGCCCGGCGCGATTTGCCGCTGGTGGTCTTGCCGCTTCTCAACGACTTGCGCAGCGCCCGGGGTGAAAGCCTGCTCTCGGAAACCAGCCTGTTCGCGCCGCAACTGGTCAGTGTTGCGCCGCTGGATGCGCAAACTCTCGCGCAACGGGACAGTCCCGAGCTGCCCGCGCTGTTGCGCAAATTACGTCAGACCCTGCAAACCGCACTGGTTGGCCTGTTGCGTGAGCAGGACGTAAAGACCCAACTTGGCTACATGGGCAAAGTCTTCGCGCGCCTCGAACAGCTCTGCGACAACGCGCCATTGGGTCCGCTGTGGCAGATTGCGTCGGCATTGGTGGAAACCATGCTCAATGGCAATTTCACCAACAGTCCGGCATTGCGCAGCCTGTTCAAGGATGCCGACAAAGAACTCAAACGCTTGCTGGAGCAGGGCATTGCGGGTATCAACCAGCCCGCGCCGGATGAGCTGCTCAAAAGCCTGTTGTTCTACATCGCCAAGTCCGACAGCCAGGCGCCGCGAATGGTAGACCTGAAGGACCAGTACGGTCTGGACGAAGCGCTGCCCGACACCACGCCGCCCAGCCAGCAACGGACGAGCCTCGGGCCCGACCGCGACGCAATGCGCTCGGTGATCAGTGCCTTGTGCGAAGAGCTGGTGCGGGTCAAAGAGCGGCTGGATGTGTTCGTACGCGGTGATCGAAAATCGGTCAGCGAGCTCAACAGCCTCTTACCGCCGTTGCGGCAGATCGCCGACACCCTGGCCGTGTTGGGCTTCGGTCAGCCACGTAAGGTCATCATCGATCAGTTGGCCGTGGTGCAGGGTTTGGCGCAGGGCCAGCGCGAACCGAGTGACGCCGCACTGATGGACGTGGCCGGGGCGCTGCTCTATGTCGAGGCAACACTGGCCGGAATGGTCGGCCCGGTTGAGCAGGCCGCCAATCGTGAAGACAGCCGTCTGCCCACCACCGACCTGACGCAGATTCATCAACTGGTGATCCGCGAAGCCCGGGTCGTGCTGCAGCAAGCCAAGGATGTGATCATCGATTACATCGACGGCGAATGGGATCGCCAGCGCCTTGAGCCATTATCGGCGCTGCTGGTACAAGTGCGCGGCGCGCTGGCAATGATTCCCCTGGCCCGCGCAGCGAGTTTGCTGGCGGCCTGCAACGACTACATTCTTGAACACCTGCTGATCGACGAAAACCGTCCGGCCTGGACGCAGCTCGACAGCCTCGCGGACACCATTACCGGCATCGAGTATTACCTGGAGCGCATGGGCGAAGACCATGAAGCACCGGGCGAACAGGTGCTCGACATGGCGCAGGAAAGCCTGGCGCGACTGGGCTACACGCCAGCGTCGGATACCCTCGACGTGCCGGTGCTGGACGAGGTCATCAGCCAGGACGAGATTCTCGAGCTGGAAGCCCGGAACGCCTTGGTCAGCCCGACGCAAACCATCGCCGATGTGCTGGCCAGTCCAATGTCCGGCGTAAACCCGCCTGCGCTTCATACCCCCGACAGCCTGTTGCCGCCGCCCGCCGATGAAGAAGCGGTGGACGACGAGTTACTGGAAGTCTTCCTTGAAGAAGCCGAGGAAGTCCTCGCCGCCTTGCGCGAATACCTTCCGCAATGGATTGGCTCTCTCAACGATGCGCGCAGCAACACCACCGCGCTGACCGAAGTGCGTCGTGCGTTCCACACCCTCAAGGGCAGCGGGCGGATGGTTCGAGCATTGATCCTCGGCGAGCTGGCGTGGGCGGTGGAAAACCTGCTCAACCGAATTCTGGAAAACAGCGTCAAACCCGACGAGCACGTTCAGCAACTGCTCAATGAAGTGCTAGAGCTGCTGCCAGCCGTCCTCAAGGACTTTGCTCAGGGCGCTCAGCGTCAGCGTAATGATGTGGACCGCCTCGCTGCCCAGGCGCATGCCCTGGCCAGAGGTCAAGGACTGCTGACCTTCGACGTTGCCGCCGATGACGAAGCCGAAACCGACGAGCTCGACCCGCAGTTGCTGGAAATCTTCCGCCAGGAAGCCCTGAGTCATCTGGACAGTCTCAAGCGCTTTCTGGAGAGCTGTGCCAATGATCCAGAGCCTGCCATCAGCGACGATCTGCTGCGCGCGCTGCACACCCTCAAAGGCAGCGCCTCCATGGCGGGCGTGCTGCCGATTGCCGAACTGACCAGCCCGCTGGATCAACTGGTGCGCGAGTACAAGGCGCATATGCTGGCGTTGGGGCAGGCCGAGCTTGAGTTATTGCGCCAGGCTGAGCCGCTGCTTCTGGTCGGCCTGGCGCAGCTGTCGAGTGATCCATTGGGGACGATTCCCGGTGCGGCGGCGCTGATCGACGCCGCCCAGACCGTGCTGCAAGAGCGACTGGCAGCGGTGTTGAGTGCGTCGAACAACGGTCTGCGGGTCAAGCGCAATCCGCAACTGATCGAGAGCTTTCTAGCCGAAGGCATGGATATTCTGCTGGACGCGGAAAACCTCTTGCAGCGATGGCGTGAACACCCCGGCGAACGGCAGGAGCTCTCTGCGCTGCTGGATGAGCTGACCACCCTGGGGCACGGCGCGCACCTCGCTGATTTGCCGCAAATGGACGAACTCTGCGAGGCTTTGCTGGACCTGTATGGGGCGGTGGAAGAAAGCAGCCTGGCGGTCAGCGAACGCTTTTTCGATGAGGCCGAGCAGGCCCATGAAACGCTGATCTGCATGCTCGATCAACTGGCCGCCGGGCAGGAAGTTGAGGCTTGCCCGGCGCGTATCCAGGCCTTGCGCGCCTTGCTTGATCAGGCGCTGGACCCTTCGGCCACAGGCCTCATCAAAAGCGACGGCAGCCAGACGCTGAGCATCACCGAGCTGAACGCGGCCACTGAGACGTTGGCCCGTCATGAGCCGATTCACGGCGACCCGTTGACCCTCGATGACGAGATCGTCGAGATATTCCTCGAAGAAGCGGTAGATATCCTCGACAGCGCCGGGCAAGCCCTGCAGCGCTGGTTCGATGACCCGGAAAACCCGCTGCCGCTGTCGGCGTTGCAGCGTGACCTGCACACCCTCAAAGGTGGCGCCCGCATGGCAGAAATCGGCCCTGTCGGCGATCTGGGTCACGAGCTGGAAAGCGTTTACGAAGGTTTGATCGATCGCCGCTACAGCCATTCTCCGGCACTGGCTGACTTGCTGATCAAGAGTCATGACCACCTGGCGTTGATGCTTGAAGAGTTACAAAAGCACCGGGTGCTGAGCGACCCAACGGCGCTGGTCAATGCCATTCGGGCCTTGCGCATGGGCACCCTGCCGGTGTCGATGAGCGAGTCTGGAGCCAGACCGGCACAACCCAAAGTCGAAGCCAATGCTTCGCCTGAGCGCGACACCGAGTTGCTGGACATCTTTCTCGAAGAGGGCTTCGACCTCATCGAAAGCTCCGGCGCGGCGCTGACACGGTGGCAGGCCGACCCCGATAATCTGCTCGAAGTGGAAAACTTGCTGCGCGATCTGCACACCTTGAAAGGTGGCGCGCGCATGGCAGAAATCGCACCTATTGGCGATCTGGCTCACGAGCTGGAAACGCTGTACGAAAGTCTGTCAGCCGGGACAGTTAAGCCTGATCCGATCACCATCAGCCTGCTGCAAAGCGGCCACGACTTGCTCGGCGATATGCTCGACGCAGTGCGTTCCGACAAGCCGTTACCCGGCGCGGCGCTGCTGATCGAGAGCATTCGCAAGCAAGCCTCTGGTGATGGCTCAACGGGTTTACCCCTTGCGCCAGCGATGCTCGAACCGTTAGCCCCCATACTCATGCCCGATCCAGCCCCGGCTCCTGATACCGAGGGTGAGCGCTCGGCCAGCGAGATGGTCAAGGTGCCGGCACAAGAGCTGGAAACGCTGGTCAATCTGGCGGGCGAGACATCGATCTTTCGCGGCCGCATCGAACAGCAAGTCATCGACGCCGAAGGCACCCTCGCCGAAATGGCCACGACCATTGAGCGGATGCGCGATCAGTTGCGGCGTCTGGACATGGAAACTCAAGGCAGCATCCTCAGCCGGGAGCAAGTGCAGGCCGAGCGGTTGGGCTACGAAGATTTCGACCCGCTGGAAATGGATCGCCATTCCCAGCTGCAACAATTGTCCCGCGCGCTGTTCGAGTCCGCGTCTGACTTGATGGACCTCAAGGAAACCCTCGACGCCCGGGCCAGCGACGCGCAGACCCTGTTGCTACAACAGGCGCGGGTCAATACCGAACTGCAGGAAGGCCTGATGCGCACGCGCATGGTGCCTTTCGAACGCATGGTGCCGCGCCTCAAACGCATCGTGCGTCAGGTGTCCGCCGAGCTGCACAAAAAAGTCCATTTCGAGGTGGGTAACGCTGAAGGCGAGATGGACCGTACGGTGCTTGAACGCATGGTCGCGCCGCTGGAGCACATGCTGCGCAACGCCATCGATCACGGCCTTGAAAGCACAGAGGAAAGGCTGGCTCAGGGCAAGCCTGAGTTCGGCACCATTCTTCTGGATCTCAAGCACGAAGGTGGCGATATTGTCTTCGAAATGAGCGACGACGGTGCAGGTGTCGACCTGGATGCGGTGCGGAAGAAGGCCATCAAACGCGGCATGATCCCGGCGTATGCACAGCCGGGTTATCACGAGACGTTGCAGTTCATTCTGGAACCGGGGTTCTCCACTGCGGAAACCGTCACGCAGATTTCCGGGCGCGGCGTCGGGATGGACGTGGTGCATGCCGAGGTCAAGCAACTGGGCGGCACCATGGTGATCGAATCGGTGCAGGGGCAAGGGGCGCTGTTCAGGATTCGCCTGCCGTTCTCGGTGTCGGTCAACCGTGCACTGATGGTGCAATGCGGCGAAGAGCAATACGCCGTGCCGCTCAATACAGTCGAAGGCATTGTGCGGGTCATGCCCGGCGAGCTGGAAAGGTGCTACCAGTCAACGCCGCCGCGTTATCAGTACGGCGAGCGGGTTTACGAACTGCGTTATCTGGGCGAACTGCTCAATTACAGTCAGCCGCCTTCGTTCATCGGCCAGACTCAACCGCTGCCGGTGCTGCTGGTGCATGTTCAGGACCAGTGGGTGGCGGTGCAGGTCGATGCGCTGGCGGGCTCGCGGGAAATCGTCGTTAAAAGCCTTGGCCCGCAGTTTTCCAGGGTGCAGGGTATTTCCGGTGCGACCATTCTGGGCGATGGCCGCGTTGTGCTGATTCTCGATTTGCTGGCGCATATTCGTCGGTTGCATGGCCGCTTGCTGGCCGAGCAGGCGGCGGGGCGCAGCGTGCCGGTTTGGCGCGACGCCGAGCAGGGCCGACCGCTGCTGGTACTGGTGGTGGACGATTCGGTCACGGTTCGCAAAGTCACCAGCCGCCTGCTGGAGCGTCACGGCATGAATGTATTGACGGCCAAAGACGGTGTCGACGCCATGGCGCTGCTCAAGGAGCGCGTACCGGACGTCATGTTGCTGGACATTGAAATGCCGCGCATGGACGGTTTCGAAGTCCTTGGCCATGTTCGCGCTGACGAGCAGCTCAAGGAATTGCCCATCATCATGATCACCTCCCGCTCCGGGCAGAAGCACCGCGACCGTGCCATGGGTCTCGGCGTTAATGAGTACCTGAGCAAGCCGTATCAGGAATCAGTGCTGCTCGAAAGCATCGCCTATTGGAGTCAGGTCAATGCCTAACGCTGTCAGTGCTACACAACTGACCGGTTTGATCCTGCCCCTGAGCGACCGCAACCTGCTGTTGCCCAACGTCGCGGTGGCGGAGCTCATTGACTATCAGGATTGCAGCGCAGGCAGCGATGCCCCCGAATGGTACCTGGGGCCGATCAGTTGGCGGCAGCGCACTTTGCCCCTGCTCAGTTTCGAAGCCGCATGCGGCGGCCGGACCCTTGTCGGCGGCCGCGCACGTATCGTCGTGCTCAATGCCTTGGGCGGCCGAGATGAAATGAAATTCATCGCCCTGCTGACTCAAGGCATTCCCCGTTCCTGCAAAGTCGACAACCAGCTCAGCTATGTTGACGTCCCCCTCGATGCGCTTGAACTCGCGGCCGTACAAATCGGCGAGACCGTCGCGAAGATCCCCGATCTGGTGGGGTTGGAGCAATGGTTGGTTGATGCTGGCCTGGCCGAGTCGTCAGAAACGAGCCACCTGTAGGAGTGAACTTGTTCGCGATCTGGCGCGAAGCGGCAGCAATGGCCGCGACTCGGTGCATTTGCTGGAATCGGGTCGTCAGATATACGACTGCTGCGCAGCCGTTCGCGAACAAGTTCGCTCCTACCGAAAAATGCGTACCCAGTTAGATACGTGAGCCGATTAAATCGGCTATTCGGCTCATGTGCAAAACGGCCGTCACAATGAACGTACCCCTGAACTGGATCTGGCAGCATTCTGGCTACCGGGGGAGGACGGAGTACGCGGTATCGGTTGGTCTTGGATTGAGCGTTATTGTCGATTAGTAGTTACCGCATCTGTAGGAGCTCACGAGCAACGCGAGGCAGCGATAGCGTCCTGCCTGATACACCGCCATCGCGGCCTCGCGTTGCTCGTGCGCTCCTACAGAATTCGCGTTTACATCTTGCGTGCACGCCACTGGTGCGATGAGTTAGATGTTTGTTACCCGCCGAGATATTGAGCCACAACTTACCCGCTCTACAGCCAGACATCGCCCTTTCCCGTGAGTGAAATTTCCGAGAAAATCCCGGCCTATTGCGCCACGTGATTGGGGTCTCTAACCTCCTGCCGTCGCTGCAAAATCAGCGATCAGGTTTGGTAGACCTAGAGTTACAGGCGCAAGGCGCCACCTTCTGCGAGGCGCATTTTTACGGCCTGTGTTTATGGTGGCCGTGCGCACGGTGTCTTCGGACGCGCCGGGTTCCTGTAACCGGTTCTACCAACTTGCGTACGGCTGCCACCCATCGTTTGGTAGCGAATGGGTGGCTCCTAAATTCATACAGGAATTAAATCAAATGCCCGAAACAACACCCCCGATACCCTTCCTCGCCAATCACGCCCTGACTCAAGAGCAATCCCTGACTCACGCCTCAGAGTTACTGCGCTGCGCCATGGCCACCGCGTACGAATGCGGCGATAGCCTGACCGGTTCAAAGCGCGATCTGGCGTTTTCTGTTGTGCATCTGGTTGAAATGGCCAATGCGATGGTTGAGCGGTCGCTTCGGTAGTTACTGCGAAGCTGCTGCCTCCTGTGGGAGCGGTGCTTGCCCGCGATGAACGATGATGCGATCTGCCTGAAATACCGCGGTGCCGACGTGGGACCGGCTTTAGCCGGGAAGGCGGTATTTCTAACGATGACGATGTACTGGCTATACAGACCTCTTCCCGGCTAAAGCCGGTCCCACGTCAGTGAACTGACCCCTATAGAACTTGATGAGAATTTCATCGTTACTCCAACCGTAACGATCCCACGCTCTACTTGATTGATGCCCCGCACCCTTAGCTCCTAAGGTGGCCCACGACAGCGAAATCGTGGAGTGGACATGACAACAATAACGACCCCCGACGCGCGCTGGTCGCGTCGTCGCACCGAGAAACAGCGGCGGCTCGAGCAGGTGCGGCATCTTGCCGATGGTGTGGTGTTGCCGACCGACAACATCGTCGCGGCGCTGGAAGCCTTGATGGTGTCCGGTGACCGTGTGGTGCTGGAGGGCAACAACCAGAAGCAGGCGGATTTTCTTTCCCGTGCCCTGGCCAAAGTCGACCCGGCCAAGCTGCATGACCTGCACATGATCATGCCCAGCGTTGGGCGCTCGGAGCATCTGGATCTGTTCGAACGCGGCATCGCCCGCAAGCTTGATTTCTCGTTTGCCGGTACGCAAAGCCTGCGCATCAGCCAGTTGCTGGAAGACGGCCTGCTGGAAATCGGCGCGATTCATACCTACATCGAGCTGTACTCGCGGCTCGTGGTCGATCTGATTCCCAATGTTGTGCTCTCTGCCGGTTTCATGGCCGACCGGGCGGGCAACATCTACACCGGGCCAAGCACCGAAGACACTCCCGCCTTGATCGAACCTGCCGCGTTCAGCGACGGCATTGTCATCGTTCAGGTCAACCAGTTGGTGGACGACGTCAGCGATCTGCCTCGCGTTGATATCCCTGCGTCGTGGGTCGACTTCGTGGTGGTCGCCGACAAGCCGTTTTACATCGAGCCACTGTTCACCCGCGACCCGCGCCACATCAAACCGGTGCACGTGTTGATGGCGATGATGGCGATCCGTGGTATCTACGAAAAACACAATGTGCAGTCGCTCAACCACGGTATCGGTTTCAACACCGCCGCCATCGAATTGATCCTGCCGACCTACGGCGAATCACTCGGCCTGAAGGGCAAGATCTGCCGCAACTGGACGCTCAATCCGCACCCGACGTTGATCCCCGCCATCGAAAGCGGCTGGGTCGAGAGCGTGCATTGCTTCGGCACTGAGCTGGGCATGGAAAACTACATCGCCGCCCGGCCGGACGTGTTCTTTACCGGTCGCGACGGCTCGATGCGTTCCAACCGCATGGTCTGCCAACTGGCTGGGCAGTACGCGGTGGATTTGTTCATCGGTGCGACCTTGCAGGTGGACGGCGACGGTCACTCTTCAACCGTGACCCGTGGCCGACTCGCCGGTTTTGGTGGCGCTCCGAACATGGGCCACGACCCTCACGGTCGTCGCCATCCCACCCCCGCGTGGCTGGACATGCGTCAACAGAGCGGCGACGGTCCGGATGCTTACCTTGAGCGCGGTAAAAAGCTCGTGGTGCAGATGGTCGAGACCTTCCAGGAAGGCGGCAAACCGACTTTCGTGGAAACCCTCGATGCAGTCGAAGTGGCGAAGAAAAGCGGCATGCCCCTCGCGCCGATCATGATCTATGGCGATGACGTCACCCATTTGCTCACCGAAGAAGGCATCGCTTATCTGTACAAGGCACGCAGCCTGGAAGAGCGTCAGGCGATGATTGCAGCGGTGGCAGGCGTGACCGTCATCGGCATGCGCCACAATCCCAAAGACACCGCCCGCATGCGCCGTGAAGGCTTGATTGCACTGCCGGAAGACCTGGGCATCCGCCGCACCGATGCCAGCCGCGAATTGCTCGCCGCCAAGAGCATCGGTGATCTGGTTCAGTGGTCGGGCGGCTTGTACAACCCGCCTGCCAAATTCAGGAGCTGGTGATGAGCGCACTTGCACCCAAAGCCAAATCTGACAGCCCGTTGTTTGCCGAACAGCTGGCTGACCTTGCCGTCGACGCGTTGATTGACGAGGCTGATCTTTCTCCCAAACCGGCGCTGGTGGACCGGCGTGGCAGCGGCGCGCACAGCGATCTACATCTGGGCCTGATGCATGCGTCGGCGCTGTCGCTGTGGCCGATGTTCAAAGACATGGCTGAAGCCGCCGAACAGTTCGGCGAAATCGGCCAGCCTTTGCGCGAGGCCTTGGGGCGCATTGGTCGCGAAGGTGAAGCAGCGATGCTGCGTACCACCAACGGCGTGAACACCCACCGTGGTGCGATCTGGGCCTTGGGCCTGTTGGTCACCGCTGCCGCACTTGAACCGGATAACTGCAGCGCAGCGCAGTTGACCTTTCGTGCTGCACAGCTGGCCTTGATTGAGGACCGCAACGTGGTTGCGCAACTTAGCCACGGCGCTCAAGTGGCCCAACGTTACGGCGCCATGGGCGCGAAAGAGCAGGCGCAACTGGGCTTTCCTGCCGTGATGCAAAAGGGCTTGCCGCAACTGCAACGCAGCCGTGCTTCTGGCAGCGGCGAGCAGAACGCCCGACTTGATGCCTTGCTGGCGATCATGACCACGCTGGCGGACACCTGCGTCTTGTATCGCTCCGGCCTTGAAGGCTTGCACACCATGCAGCAAGGCGCGCAACAGGTGCTGGATGCGGGCGGCAGCGCGAGCCTGGCCGGTCGTCGCTGTTTGCACGCGCTGGATCAGCAGTTGCTGCAGCTCAACGCATCCCCCGGTGGCGCTGCCGACTTGCTCGCCGCATGCCTGTTCATCGATAGCCTTGAGCCTGTGCTCGGCTCTGAATCGAGGAGTGTTTGACCATGGAAACCCTGTCTTTTGAATTCCCCGCCGGGCAGCCGCCGCTAGGCCGTGCGCTGGTGGGTTGTGTCGGCTCCGGTGATCTGGAAGTGCTGCTCGAACCCGGTGTGCCCGGCAAGTTGTCGATCAACGTGGTGACGTCGGTGAATGGTGCGTCTGCCCGCTGGCAGCATTTGTTCGAGCGCATGTTTGACGGTCAAACACCGCCAGCTCTGGCCATCGATATTCACGACTTCGGCGCGACGCCGGGCGTGGTCCGGTTACGTCTGGAACAAGGCTTCGAGGAGATCGGCCATGACTGATACCGCACGCTTGCTTCAGCAACACAGCTTCGTCGAATTGGGTGCCCGGCAACGGGCCAAGGCCTTGCTCGACGAAGGCAGCTTTCGTGAGTTGATCGGGCCTTTTGATCGTGTCATGTCGCCCTGGCTGATCAAGCAAGGCATCGTCGCTCAGGCGGATGATGGGGTGATTGTCGCCAAGGGAACGGTCGGTGGTTTGCCCGTGGTTATCGCCGCCATCGAAGGTGCGTTTCAGGGCGGCAGCATGGGCGAAGTGGGCGGCGCGAAAATGGCCGGGGCTCTGGAACTGGCCGCTGAAGACAACCGCAACGGCATCCCGACTGCCGCGATTTTGCTGCTGGAAACCGGTGGCGTTCGCTTGCAGGAAGCCAACCTTGGCCTGGCGGCGATTGCCGAGATTCACGCGGCGATTGTCGATCTGCGCCAGTACCAGCCGGTGATCGGCGTGGTGGCGGGCAGTGTTGGATGCTTCGGCGGCATGTCCATCGCGGCGGGCCTGTGCAGCTACTTGCTGGTGACTCAGGAAGCGCGGCTTGGCTTGAACGGCCCGCAAGTGATCGAGCAGGAAGCGGGCCTCGAAGAATACGACTCCCGCGATCGGCCTTTCATCTGGAGCCTGACCGGAGGCGAGCAGCGTTACGCCAGCCACTTGGTGGACGGTTTTGCCGCTGACGATGTGCAGGCGATCCGTGAACAAGTAACTGGCTGGATCAGCCTCGGTGTTCCGGCCAAGGAGCGCAGCAGTCAGTACGACATCTTTCTGCATCGTCTGGCGCGCCTCGATACGACTTCCCAAATCGAACCGCAGGCAGTTCGCGATCTGTATGCAGGAGAAAAGTCATGAGCGCTTCTCAACGAGGTTTGAACTGGTTCAAGGCGCTCAGCGCCAACGCGGCAGAAGTGGTCGGCTTGCCGCATTCGGTCAAGGCAGCGGATGGCGTATTGGGTGAGCAGCCGGTGCGCTTTCTGGCAGTGGTCGCCGATGCTGACAACCGTTTCCCGCGTGCCCATAGCGGCGAGGTTGGGTTGCTGGAAGGGTGGGGCCTGGCCAAAGCGGTGGATTCCGCCATTGAGCTGGACCGCGATAACGAACACAAGCGCGCCTTGATCGCCATCGTCGATGTGCCAAGCCAGGCGTATGGACGACGCGAAGAGGCGCTCGGTATTCATCAAGCGTTGGCGGGCGCTGTGGACAGTTATGCCCGTGCGCGATTGGCGGGTCATGCAGTGATTGGCTTGCTGGTTGGCAAGGCCATGTCCGGGGCGTTTCTGGCTCACGGTTATCAAGCCAATCGACTGATTGCCCTGCGTGATCCGGGCGTCATGGTGCATGCCATGGGCAAAGAGTCGGCAGCGCGGGTCACGTTGCGCAGCGTCGACGAACTGGAAAAACTCGCCGCCAGCATCCCGCCCATGGCGTACGACATTGAGAACTACGCCAGCCTTGGCTTGCTCTGGGAGACCTTGTCCGTCAGCCAGATCGAACAGCCCTCCGCCACAGATATCAGCCACGTTCAGGACGTGCTGAACAGTGCGATCAAAGACGTGAAAGCCACTGGGAATGACCTGAGCAGCCGACTCGGCGCGAGCAATCGTCAAGCCTCGTCGAAAGTTCGCGAACTGCTGCGGGCGCAGTGGTAAATGAAGGCTGACCTGACGGTACTGCCCCACGATTTGTTGTGGGGTATGTCGGTGTCTGCCTTGCCTGCCGATGCGCCGGACTGGGTGGTTGAGGCCGTGGGCCTTGGGCATCCGGTGGTGGTGCGTCGTTCGTTGGCGCCGCGAGCGCTCGTCGCGGTGGGTATTCGTGGTCCGGGTCGTGAGCAACGGTTTGCGGCACTGATGCCACGGGATGCCATCGAGCGTTGCGTGCGTCCTGAGCAGTTGACGCATGTTCAAGGAGCGCACGATTGGCCTGCACTGCAAGCGCTGGATCAAATTCGGCCGTTGATGGATTTGCTGGCGCTGCCTTGGGGCGTGAGCGGTAGCGCTGGCTTCGAATTGGCCAGCGGCGTGGCGGCAATGCATCAGAACAGCGATCTGGATTTGATTGTGCGTACGCCGCGGTTTGTCAGCCGTGATTGGGCGGCCGAACTGGTACAGGTTCTGGATCGTTCCGTGTGCCGCATCGACGTGCAATTGCAGACGCCCTTTGGCGCGCTGGCATTGCGGGAATGGGCAGGGGCCTCGCGTCAGGCGTTGCTCAAGAGCGAACGCGGCGCCTGGCTGGTCACTCAACCGTGGCAGCCTACCGAGGCCTGCGCATGAGCAGTTTCTGGGTGTTCCCCGGTCAGGGCGCGCAGCAGCCGGGCATGTTGAATCAGTTGCCGGATGAGCAACTGATACGTGATTGCCTGAGCGAAGCCAGCGACGTATTGGCGGAAGATGTGCGGCTACTGGATTCAACCGAAGCGTTGCAATCCACCCGCGCCGTTCAGCTGTGTTTGTTGATCGCCGGTGTCGCCAGCGCTCGGGTTTTGCAGTCCCGGGGTTGCTCGCCGGATACGGTCGCCGGGTTATCCATCGGTGCCTATCCGGCCGCTGTCACTGCTGGTTCGTTGGCATTTGCTGACGCCGTGCGACTGGTGGCATTGCGCGGCGAGTTGATGCAAAGCGCTTATCCCGAGGGCTATGGCATGACGGCAGTTATCGGGCTGGATCAAGCCGCCGTCGAAGTTTTGGTCGCTGACGTGCACGGTCACGCATCGCCTGTGTACCTGGCCAATATCAACGCCGAAAACCAGTTTGTGATCGCCGGAAGCGCCGAGGCGATGGCTGAAGTGGCGCGCCTCGCGAAAGCCAGTGGCGCGGCAACGGTCAAGCGTCTCGCGGTAAGCGTGCCGTCCCACTGTGCGCTGCTTGAACAACCGGCGCAGTCCCTGGCCGAGGCTTTCGCCACGGTGACGGTTCAAGCCCCCGCCGTGCGCTATCTGAGTGGCAGCACGGCGCGGCCGATGCTGACTGCGGACAAGCTGCGCGATGATCTGGCCTTCAACATGTGCCGCGTCATTGATTGGCGCAGCACGGTGCAAACCGCTTATGAGCGGGGCGCTCGCCTGCACATCGAATTCCCGCCGGGCACCGTGTTGACCGGGCTGGCGCGCAAGGTATTTGAACAAGGAACGGCAGTCGCTTTTCAAGGCGCTCGCCTGGACAGTCTGGTCGCGTTGTCGCGCGAGGAGGGCAGCCGCAACCCATAGAGCGCATGGACGCTGGACCGTTTCGAAGAACAAAAACAACAACTTCGTAAGGCAAACTGAGGAATAACAATAATGATTATCTACGGTGTAGCACTGCTGGCTATCTGCATGCTGGCAGGGGTGATTCTCGGTGACTTGCTTGGCGTAATGCTGGGCGTCAAATCCAACGTGGGCGGTGTCGGGATCGCGATGATCCTGCTGATCTGCGCCCGTTTGTGGATGGAGAAGCGTGGCGGCATGAGCAAGGAATGCGAGATGGGCGTCGGTTTCTGGGGCGCCATGTACATTCCGGTTGTGGTCGCGATGGCGGCTCAGCAAAACGTTGTCACGGCTCTTAAAGGCGGTCCTGTCGCCGTACTTGCAGCCGTGGGCTCGGTGGTCTTGTGCGGTTGCACCATTGCCTTGATCAGCCGCATCAACAAGGGCGAGCCGCTGCCTCCGGAAGAGCCGGTGATCATTCCGGGCATCACGCCGACGCCAACCTCATCGCCAGCACCAGCAGGGAGCCGCTGATATGTGGGAAATCATTGATAAAGGCTTGATCAGCAACGGGCTGGTGACTGCGTTCGCATTCGTCGGCGTGGTGATGTGGATTTCTGTCGTGCTCTCCAAACGCCTGACGTTCGGTCGGGTGCATGGATCAGCCATCGCCATTGTCATCGGCCTGATTCTGGCCTGGGTCGGCGGCACGATGACCGGCGGCCAAAAAGGCCTGGCGGATGTCACGTTGTTTTCCGGCATTGGCTTGATGGGCGGCGCCATGTTGCGTGACTTCGCTATCGTTGCCACGGCGTTCGAAGTGCAGGCCACCGAAGCACGCAAAGCCGGTTTGATCGGTGTGATTGCCTTGCTGCTCGGTACGATTCTGCCGTTCATTGTCGGCGCGAGCATTGCCTGGGTGTTTGGCTACCGCGACGCAGTGAGCATGACCACCATTGGCGCGGGCGCAGTGACCTACATCGTTGGTCCTGTTACTGGTGCGGCTTTGGGGGCGACGTCGGATGTGATGGCGCTGTCGATTGCAACAGGCTTGATCAAGGCGATTATCGTGATGGTCGGCACACCGATGGCGGCGCGCTGGATGGGCCTGGACAATCCTCGCTCGGCGATGGTCTTCGGCGGGCTTGCGGGGACTGTCAGCGGTGTGACGGCGGGTCTTGCCGCAACGGATCGGCGACTGGTGCCTTACGGCGCACTGACTGCCACGTTCCACACCGGTTTGGGCTGCCTGCTGGGGCCGTCGTTGTTGTACTTCATAGTGCGCGCTATCGTCGGGTGATGGAACGGTTGAAGCGAACTTGTTCGCGAGGCGGTGTGCCTGGAGAACCGTGTCAGGCCCTCTCGCCAACAAGTTGGCTCCTACCTTCGAGCGCGGTGAGCCTGAGACTGCGCAATGCTTGGGTAGGAGCGAACTTGTTCGCGAGGCGGCGTGTCTGGAGAACCGCGTCAAACCCTCTCGCCAACAAGTTGGCTCCTACCTTTAAAAGTGTTGAACCTGCGCGTTTTGCCGGGTAGGAGCGAACTTGTTCGCGAGGCGGTGTGCCTGGAGAACCGCGTCAAACTCTCTCGCCAACAAGTTGGCTCCTACCTTTAAAAGTGTTGAACCTGCGCAATTCCTGGGTAGGAGCGAACTTGTTCGCGAGGCGGCGTGCCTGGAGAAGCGCGTCAAACTCTCTCGCCAACAAGTTGGCTCCTACCTTTAAAAGTGTTGAACCTGCGCAATTCCTGGGTAGGAGCGAACTTGTTCGCGAGGCGGCGTGCCTGAAGAACCGCGTCAGGCCCTCTCGCCAACAAGTTGGCTCCTACCTTTAAAGAGTGTTGAACCTGCGCGTTTTGTCGGGGTAGGAGCGAACTTGTTCGCGAGGCGGTGTGCCTGGAGAAGCGCGTCAGGCCCTCTCGCCAACAAGTTGGCTCCTACCTTTAAAAAGTGCTGAACCTGCGCGTTTTGCCAGGGTAGGAGCGAACTTGTTCGCGAGGAGGCGTGCCTGAAGAACCGCGTCAAACCCTCTCGCCAACAAGTTGGCTCCTACCTTTAAAAGTGTTGAACCTGCGCGTTTTGCCGGGGTAGGAGCGAACTTGTTCGCGAGACTGTGTGCCTGAAGAACCGTGTCAGGCCCTCTCGCCAACAAGTTGCCTCCTACAGGTTCGTTAGCCGATTGGCATACATCCGCCCTTCAGCAATCAACGCCAGCAGATTCGGGTCGCGCTCCTTCGACTTTAGAAACACCATGCCGATGTGCTGTTGCATGCGGTAGCGCTCCTGCAGCGGGATCAGCTTCACCCGGTTTTCGTAAACTGCTGCAATACGCCCCGGCAACAGCGCATAGCCCACGCCTGAGCTGACCATGCTCAGCAAAGTGAAGATGTCGTTCACCTGCATCGCCACTTTCGGTTCAAACCCTGCCTGCTGAAAAACCCGGATGCCATCGCGATGGGTGGCGAAGCCCTGGGTCAGGGTAATGAACGTCGCTTCGCGCAGGTCGCTCAGGTCCACTTCGCGGTGTTGCGAGAATGGCGAGTCGGCCGGGGCGGCGAGAAAAATGTCGTCGGAAAACAGCGGCAGATGCTCGCAATCCGGGTCGTTGACGCTCTCGTCCAGCGATACCAGGATCGCATCCACTTCCATGTTCTTGAGCTTGTAGAACAGGTCGATGTTGGAGCCCATGATCAAGTCGATGTTGAGCTCGCTGCGGCGGATCTTCAGGCCCATGATCAACTGCGGCACCGTCTTCACTGTCAGCGAATACAGCGAGCCGAGTTTGAAGCGTGCGGCAGAAAATCCGGCGGCCTGTCGAGTCAGCTCCACCGTGGCGAGCACGTCCTGGATCAGTTTCTGTGCTCGCTCCTCCAGCACATAAGCGCTTTCCAGCGGCGTCAGGTTGCGGCCTTCATGCTTGAACAGCGGGCAGCGCAAGGCACTTTCCAGCGAGTGAATCGCGCGGTGCACGCTGACATTGCTGGTGTTCAGGTCAGCGGCCGCTTTGGTCAGGTTGCCGGTGCGCATGAAGGCCAGGAATATTTCCAGCTTTTTCAGGGTCAACTCATCGTCGATTTGCATGTCGTGAGGCTTCTTGTTTGAGTGCCCCGATTGTGCACATTTAGATAGCCACTGGCTGTAATAAAAAACTGTTTGGCTAACGCATGGCTTGCACTTTACGTCCCTAAGCTAGAGCCTTGCGCTGCAGTTCAGAACGATGAGGTAGTGTGCGGATGTATTACGGAGAAAAATTCAACGCGTGGTCCCACCTGGTCGGTGCGGTGCTGGCTTTGATCGGGGCCGTCTGGTTGCTGGCGGTTGCCAGTCTTCAGGGTGATATCTGGAAGATAGTCAGCGTCGCGATCTACGGCGTGACGCTGGTGGCGCTGTACAGCGCGTCTACCGTGTACCACAGCGTCCGAGGGCGTGCGAAAGCGATCATGCAGAAGGTTGATCACTTTTCGATCTACCTGTTGATCGCAGGCAGCTACACGCCGTTCTGTCTAGTGACCTTGCGCGGTCCATGGGGCTGGACGTTATTCGGCGTGGTGTGGGGGCTGGCGGTGATCGGTATCCTCCAGGAAATAAAGCCGCGATCCGAAGCGCGGATCATGTCCATCGTGATTTACGCGGTCATGGGCTGGATCGTGCTGGTGGCCGTCAAACCCCTGATCGCGGCGCTTGGCACGGCAGGCTTTACATGGCTGGCAGCAGGCGGCGCGCTGTACACCATCGGCATCATCTTCTTCGCCTACGACACCCGCTTTCGCCATTGGCACGGGATCTGGCACCTGTTCGTGATTGCCGGGAGTCTGCTGCACTTCGTGGCGATTTGTTTTTATGTGTTGTAAGTAGCCGATCCACGAAGCTGTAGCTAACTGCTTTGGAATGTTTTCTGTAGGAGCTCACGAGCAACGCGAGGCAGCGATGGCGGCCTGTCTGACATACCGTTATCGCGGCCTCGCGGTGCTCGTGCGCTCCTACAGGTGCGCGGTTTGCAGCGAGACAGTGTAGGAATATCGATTCACCTGACGCCCCGCATCAGTGCACACCGTTGTACGCTTCCAACCGATTTCCCACCAACCCTCGCCGTAGCGCGCCGCCCTGTGCGGGCGCACCAAAATCGGCAGGCTTTTGCACTGCATTGAAGCATTTGATTCATTATTTAAAACTGTTGAATTATTTGATTCTTGCTCCTAGTCTGTTGCTCGACCCGCCTGCTGGCGACTTCTTGCAACGACTGAGACCGGGAGCAAAAGATGAACGTGAAAGTACTCTTGAGTATGGCGGTGGCCACTGCGTTTTCGGCGTCTACCTGGGCGGCGGACTGGACGGTGGGTGCCAACGTCGGCAACGTTCCGTGGGAGTTTCAGGACGCTAAAGGCGAGATCGTCGGCTTTGAAGTCGATGTGGTCAAAGAAGTCGCCAAACGTGCTGGCAAGACGGTCGAGTTTGTAAATATCCCTTTCAATGGCCTGTTCAGCGCCGTGCAGTCCAAGCGTGCAGACATTGCCATTTCGTCGATCACCATTACCCCAAAGCGTCTCGAATCGGTGGGTTTCGCTCAGCCGTATTACGACAGTGATCAGTCGTTGTCGGTGCTGACCAAATCGGGCATCGATGGCCTCAAAGGCATGCAGGGCAAAGTGGTCGGCGTAGACACCGGTTCGACCGGCGACATGTGGGTTACTGCACATCAGGCCGAGTACAAGTTTGGTGATGTGTCCCGCTACGAAGGGCTTTCCCCGGCAATGCTCGATCTGGCTTCCGGGCGTATGGACGGCTACATCAGCGATATCCCAGCCGTGCTCTATTACATCAAGGACAAACCGCAATACCGGGTGGTTGCCCGCATTCCCACCGGTGAGAAGTACTCGTTGATGCACGCTAAAGGCTGGGCGTCGGCGACTCAGGTCAACGACATCATCACCGCCATGAAAAAAGAAGGCGTGATTGCTGACTTGCACAAGAAGTGGTTTGGCGCAGACGCCGATCCAGAGTCCAGCACCGTCAAGGTTGTCGACGTTCTGAAATAAGCCCTTCAAATAGCGACTGACGTTTTAAACCCGGCGCCTGGCGCTGTCACCAAGGAGTCCTGATGGAGCTGGTCCAGACTTTCTTCAACTGGGGTGTGTTTGTCGACGCACTGCCGCAGATGCTGCGGGGCCTCGGGGTGACGGTGTTGCTTGGCGTGGTCAGTATCATTCTCGGTCTGGTCGGCGGCTTGCTGCTGGCCATGCTTCGACTCTATGGCTATGCACCGATCCGGCTGCTGGCACGGATCTACATCGATGTGATGCGCTCGATTCCGTTGCTGGTGTTCCTGGTGTTGATCTACTACGCGCTGCCGTTTGTGGGGATTCGTCTTTCCTCGTTCGCCGCAGCGGTGGCAGCGCTATCGCTGGTGTCGTGCGCTTACTCAGCTGAGATTTTTCGCTCCGGCATCGAAGCCATTCCCCGTGGGCAATTCGAAGCGGCGGCCTCGCAGGGCATGAGCTTTTTCAACACCATGCGCGATGTGATTTTGCCGCAGGCCATGCGAATTGTGCTGCCACCGATGACCAGCAACTGCATCAACGTCATGAAGGACACGGCGCTCGCTTCGGTGGTTGCCATGCCGGATCTGCTCAAACAGGCAACACAGGCGCAGGCACTGTCTGCCAACCCGACACCGCTGGTGGGGGCTGCGATCATGTATCTGTTGTTGCTGCTGCCCTTGGTGCAGCTGGTGAGTTGGGTCGAGCGGCGCAACAGTGCGGGGAGGAAGAACGGATGAGTGCAGTCATCGAGATCGAAGGCGTCGCCAAGTTCTATGGCCGGTTCCAGGCGCTGGCGGACATCAATCTGTCGGTGGAGCAGGGCGAAGTGGTGGTGATTCTCGGACCGTCAGGTTCGGGCAAGTCGACATTGATCCGCTGCATCAACTTGCTGGAGCACTACCAGGAGGGCGAGATTCGAGTCGCAGATCAGCGGGTCGAGACCGGTCCGAAGCTGGCGGGTATCCGCTGTGAAGTCGGCATGGTCTTTCAGAATTTCAATCTCTACCCGCACATGACGGTGCTGGCCAATGTGGCGCTGGCGCCGGTGCGTGTGCGCGGTTTATCACGCCGCGATGCGCAGGCTCGTGCGCACGTGCTGCTGGAAAAAGTCGGCATGAGCGCGCATGCCGAAAAATACCCCAGCCAGCTTTCCGGTGGTCAGCAACAACGCGTGGCAATTGCCCGGACCATGGCCATGGAGCCTCGGGTGATCCTGTTCGACGAGCCGACTTCTGCGCTTGACCCGGAAATGGTGGGTGAGGTGCTCGACGTCATGCAGAACCTGGCGCGCTCAGGCGTGACCATGGTCGTGGTCACCCACGAAATGGGCTTCGCCCGCAAAGTCGCAGACCGGGTGATCTTCATGGAAAGCGGCCGGATCATCGAACAGAACAATCCGCATGATTTTTTCACGGCCCCTCGCGAGCCGCGGACCCAGGCCTTTTTGCAGGCCATCCTGCACCACTGATTCCTTTTGGAGACTGCCCAATTGAACGCCCTCGATATCGATTATGTTCGCCGCCAGTTCCCCATGCTGGCTGATGGTTTTGCCTATCTGGACAACGCCGGTGGTTCGGCGGTGCTTGGGCGCGTGGCTGACCGGGTCCGCGATTACCTGATCCACAGCAGCGTGCAATTGGGCGCGTCCTACAAAGGTTCGGCTTCAGCAGGGGCGTTAGTGCTGCAAGCCCGGGAGTCCGTGGCGCAACTGATCAACGCGTATCACCCCGAAGAATGCGTGATGGGCGGCTCGACCACGCATCTGCTGCAAATCCTTTGCCGTGCTGTTGCGCCGTCGATCAACAGTGGCGACGAAATCATCGTCACCCACAGCGATCACGAAGCGAATATCGGTCCGTGGCAGCGGCTGTGCGAGGAGCGTGGTGCGACGTTGCGAGTGTGGTCAGTCGATCCGCAAACGCTGGAGCTGGAGCTCGATGACCTGGATGCGCTGCTTGGCTCGCGTACCCGCTATGTGGCCATGACCCATGCGTCGAACATCTTGGGCAGCGTCAACCCGGTGGCCGAAGTCGCCCGTCGTGTGCATGCCGTGGGCGGCAAATTGTGCGTCGATGCCGTGGCGTATGCGCCCCATCGTCTGGTAGATGTGCAGGCCAGCGGCGCTGATTATTACGTGTTCAGTTTCTACAAGGTGTTCGGCCCGCACTTCGCGGTCCTTTGGGGGCATCGAGAGGCGCTGCTGGAGCTGCCGAGCCTCAATCACTTTTTCATCGGGCAGGACGTGATCCCTTACAAGCTGCAACCAGGCAACCTCAATTACGAGCTGTCTTACGGCTGCATGGGCATCAATGAATACCTGCTGGATATCGGTCAGCGTCTGGGCGCCAGCGGCAGCCCGCGCCAGATCATGCAAGCCGCATTCGATGCGTTCGAAGTACAGGAAGATTTGCTCGCCGAAACCCTGCTGTCATTTCTGCGAGAAACAGCAGGCGTGCGGATTATCGGCAAGCCGCAAGTGACCGCGGGTGATCGGGTGCCGACCATCAGCTTCGTGGTGGAGGGCGTGCAATCGGAAGCCATCGTGCGGCGCATTGATGAACACGGGATCGGGATTCGCTTCGGTGACTTCTACGCGCGACACTTGATCGAACAGTTGGGCCTGGCCCGGTTCGGCGGTGTGGTACGCGTCTCGATTGCGCACTACAACACGGTCGACGAAATGCAGCGTCTGGTCAGGCATCTGGCCGAGGCGATCAACGATTTGCGTCCATCCTGATTTTACGAGCGACCTTCCATGTCAGCAGTGCCTCAAACCCTTGCCGAATTACGTGCGGCTATCGTCGAGCAGCAGGATCGCTTGACCGCGCGCATGCGTGATGCGGCGTGTTACCTCACCGAGCATCCCCATGACGTGGCGCTCAACACGGTGGCCGCGCTGGCGGAGCGCTCGGGGATTGCTTCATCGGCTTTCATTCGTCTGGCCAAGGCGCTGGGGTTCAACGGTTTCAGCGACTTGCAGCGATTGTTCAAGGCGCCGTTGCAACAGGCGGGTTCGTCAAGCTTCAGCGAGCGGATACGTCACTATCAAGGCGAGGAACTGCTGGAAGATCCGACCGATGTCGGCGCCATTCTGACTGCGTTCAGCCGGGCCAATATCGTGTCTCTTGAACACTTGGCCGAAGGTCAGCAAGTCGAAGCGCTGGAGCAGGCCATCACCTTGTTGCAACGCGCACGGACGACGTTCGTGGTGGGTATGCGCCGTTCATTCCCGATGGCCAGTTACCTGAGTTATGCGCTGAGTCGTGTCGGCCGCCGCGCCGTCCACATCAGTGGCCTCGGCGGTTCACTGCGCGAGCAAGTCGGCGCGCTGCACAGCGATGACATTCTGGTCGCTGTGAGCTTCCCGCCTTATGCCCCGGAAACCATAGAAGCCTGCCAGCAGGCGGTGGCGGCAGGTACACCTATTGTGGCGATTACCGACAGCCTGCTCAGCCCCATCGGCCAGCACGCGGCGGTGATCATTGAAGTCAACGATGCGGAATTGCTGGGTTTTCGCTCACTGACGGCGGCGTTCTGCGTGGCCCAGACCCTGGCAATGGGCTTGGCTTTTCGCGACGGTCAGTCGATGAGCGGCCCTGATCATGATGCTTTGAAAAACATCGACTGCTGAGCCGAATTCTGGCGGTCTGAACCCCACCCTCTGCGCCTGTGCAGGAGATTGCTCTTATGGCTTCACCCCTTCGCGATCTGGTCGGCTACGGCCAAAACCGTCCTCAAGGCACCTGGCCTAATGGTGCGCGGTTGGCAATCAGTCTGGTCATCAATTATGAAGAAGGCTCCGAGCGCTCGCTGGCAATGGGCGATCCCGATCAGGAAAGCATGACCGAATGGGGCAGCTACCAATTCCCTGATGGCGTGCGCAATCTGGCGATGGAGTCGATGTATGAATACGGCTCGCGGGTGGGTATCTGGCGGATTCTTGAAATCCTCGAAAAGGCTGGCGTGCCGTCCACCTTTCACGCCTGTGCCGTTGCGTTCGAACAGAACCCGGACGTTGCCAAGGCAGCTGTCGCGCTGGGCCATGAAGTCTGCAGTCACGGCTATCGCTGGGAGGAAGTGTTCCGCCTGACCGAAGCCGAAGAGCGTGAGCACATTCGTCTTGCCGTGGAATCGTTCGAGCGCACCTGCGGCAAGCGTCCCGTTGGTTGGTATTGCCGCTACGGCGCAAGCGTGCGAACCCGGCGTCTGGTGGCCGAAGAGGGCGGTTTTCTCTACGACTCCGATGCCTATAACGACGACGTGCCGTACTACGTTGACGTTGAAGGCAAGCAGCATCTGGTCGTGCCGTACACCAGTGACGTGAATGACTTCCGTTACTGGAACTCGCCCGGCTTGTCCCAGGCGTCGGACTTTTTCGAGTACATGAAGGAAAGCTTCGAAGTGCTCTACGAGGAGTCTGCCGACGGCCTGCGCATGATGTCGGTGGGCTTGCACCCGCGCATGGTTGGTCGTCCGGGGCGGGTGCGGGCGATAAAGCGTTTCATCGAATATGCCCAGGGCCACGAAGGTGTCTGGTTCGCGACCCGCGAGCAGATTGCCAAGGCCTGGATGAGCCGTAGCTAAACCCACCTTGAGGAGCACCGCGCCATGCAGGCTTTTGATTTAGTCATTCGCAACGCCAAAGTCATCACGGCCGCGGACAGTTTTGTCAGTGACATTGGTGTTCGTGACGGGCTGATCGTCGCGCTGGGTCTGGGTCTGGAAGGCGCTGCCCGGGAGATCGATGCAGCCGGTCGCTCGGTGACGCCAGGCGGCATTGACAGCCATGTGCATCTGGATCAGCCCACCGGCGACGGCTCGGTGATGGCTGACGATTTCGAAAGCGGGACCCGTTCAGCGGCCTGCGGCGGCACGACGACGGTGATTCCGTTCGCCTGCCAGCAGAAGGGGCAAAGCTTGCGAGCCGCTGTCGATGATTATCACCGGCGAGCGGATGGCAAGGCGTTGATCGATTACGCTTTCCACTTGATCGTGACGGACCCCACCGAAGACGTTCTCCGCCGGGAGCTGCCTGAACTGATCGCTGAGGGTTACACCTCGTTCAAGATCTACATGACCTACGACGCGCTGAAACTGGACGACCGACAGATACTGGAGACGTTGTCTGTTGCACGTGCCCAGGGTGCGATGGTCATGCTGCATGCTGAAAACAGCGATTGTATTGCCTGGCTGACGGAGCGTCTTTTGGCGGCGGGGTTAAGTGCTCCGCGCTATCACGCAACATCGCGCCCGATGCTGGTGGAGCGCGAAGCCACTCACCGTGCCATTGCCCTGGCTGAACTGGTGGATGTGCCGATCCTGATCGTGCATGTATCGGGACGTGAAGCCATTGAGCAGATTCGCTGGGCGCAGGACCATGGCTTGAAGGTGTACGCCGAAACCTGTCCGCAATACCTGTTTCTGACCGCTGACTCATTGGGCTGCGATGACAGTTTTGAAGGCGCCAAATGCATTTGCAGCCCGCCACCGAGAGACGCTGCGAACCAGCAAGTCATCTGGGACGGCCTGCAGAATGGCTCGTTTGAGGTGTTCTCCTCGGACCATGCTCCGTTTCGCTACGAAGGCCCTGACGGCAAGCGCGCACACGGCGAGCATGCGCCGTTTTCGGAAGTCGCCAACGGCATCCCCGGCATTGAAACGCGCATGGCGCTGCTCTGGTCTGAAGGCGTCTGCACCGGGCGCATTACGGAGCAGGAGTTCGTTGCGCTGACCTCGACTAACGCAGCGCGGTTGTATGGCTTGTACCCGCGCAAAGGCAGCATCGCGATTGGTGCCGACGCGGATCTGGTGAGCTGGGACGAAGGGCTGGATTTTGAACTGCAGAATGATCGCCTGCACCACCGCGTGGATTACACGCCATACGCGGGTATGCGCTTGACGGCCTGGCCTGCGCTGACCCTTTCACGGGGCGACGTGGTGTGGGACGGAGCGGCGCTGGGACAGCCGGGACGCGGGCAATTCTTGCCCTGCGCAAGACCGGAACCGGCCAAGGCCCGGCGCAGGAAAACCGAGTTGCCGGTTTGATTTATCAACGGCTAAATTTTTAGGCGCTCACGACCTTCTTTGGCAGCACTGTTGGAGCGAGGCTTGCCCGCGAAGAGCTATAACGCGGTGTGCCTGATCCACCGAGTCGGCGGATTCGCGGGCAAGCCTCGCTCCAACAGTATGCCTGTGCTGACTGGATTGCTGTGCGGTGCTCGATCTGCGTCCGCCAAGGTCCAATGTTTGCGTCGTGATTCTGCATGTCTCGGAAGTTAGAAATCCCCCCACAACTGCTGCGCCACGCTGAGTGCCACGACAGGTGCTGTTTCGGTACGCAGCACGCGTGGGCCGAGGCGGGCGGCGTGGAAACCAGCGTCCTGAGCTTGATCGACTTCGGCGTCGTTCAAGCCGCCTTCCGGGCCGATCAGGAAGGCGAGGGTGGTTGGCTTGCTGTGGCTGGTCAGCGGTTCTGCTACCGGGTGTAGCACGAGCTTGAGTTCGGCATCGCTGCGCTTGAGCCATTCGGTCAACGGCATGGGCGGGTGAATCACCGGAACCACCGAGCGCCCACATTGCTCGCAGGCGCTGATCGCGATCTGCTGCCAATGAGCCTGACGCTTCTCGGCGCGTTCGTCCTTGAGGCGCACTTCGCAGCGCTCACTGACAATCGGAGTAATCTCCGTGACACCCAGTTCGGTAGCCTTCTGAATCGCCCAATCCATGCGCTCGCCACGGGACAAGCCTTGGCCGAGATGGATACGCAGCGGCGATTCGGTCTGGCCGGGGAAGGTTTCGTCGAGCTGGACGCGCACGCGTTTCTTGCCGACTTCCAGCAAGGTGCCGCGAAACTCATCGCCTGAGCCATCGAACACTTGCAGCGCATCGCCTTCAGCCATACGCAATACGCGACCGATGTAATGCGCCTGGGCTTCAGGCAGTTCGTGTTCACCGAGGCTCAGGGTGGCGTCGATAAAGAAGCGTGACAGTCTCATGGTGGGTCTCTGAAATGTTTTGGATCACTGCGTGCTTTCCTGTGGGAGCGGTGCTTGCCCGCGATAAGGCTGGATGCGATCTAAAGTGAACCGCGTCCAGCCTTATCGCGGGCAAGACTCGCTCCCACAAAGGGGGGGGCGCGTTTCATCTAATGCTTGCTACTAACCCGGATCACGAAAATCCGGGTGGAAATTCTCTCTCACGGCAACGCTGATGCTTTTACGCGTGGCGATGTCGATGCCTTCAGTGGCGACTTCGGCGAGGAAGTCGATCTGCTCCGGCGTGATCACATACGGCGGCAGGAAGTACACCACGCTGCCCAGCGGACGCAATAACGCGCCACGCGTCAGTGCGTGCTGAAACACCTGCAAGCCACGGCGCTCCTGCCATGGATAAGCGGTTTTGGTCGCTTTGTCCTGAACCATCTCGATGGCCAGTGCCATGCCGGTCTGGCGCACTTCGGCGACATGTGGATGATCCACCAGATGCGCAGTGGCCGTCGCCATTCGCTGGGCCAGGGCTTTGTTGTTTTCGATGACGTTGTCTTGCTCGAAGATATCCAGCGTCGCCAATGCCGCCGCACACGCCAGCGGGTTGCCGGTGTAGCTGTGCGAATGCAGGAAGGCGCGCAGCGTCGGGTAATCGTCGTAGAACGCGTCGTAAACGTCGTCGGTGGTCAACACTGCCGCTAATGGCAGATATCCCCCCGTCAGAGCCTTGGACAGACACAGGAAGTCCGGGCGGATACCTGCTTGCTCGCAGGCAAACATAGTCCCGGTCCGGCCGAAGCCCACGGCGATTTCATCGTGAATCAAATGAACACCATAGCGGTCGCAAGCCTCACGCAGCAGCTTGAGGTACACCGGGTGATACATGCGCATACCGCCCGCGCCCTGAATCAAAGGCTCAACGATGACCGCTGCAACGGTGGCGTGGTTTTCAGCCAGGGCGTGCTCCATCGCCGCGAACATGTTGCGCGAGTGTTCTTCCCAGCTCATGCCTTCGGGGCGATGGTAGCAATCCGGGCTTGGCACCTTGATGGTGTCCATCAGCAACGCTTTATAGGTTTCGGTGAACAACGGCACGTCGCCCACTGACATCGCGGCCATGGTTTCGCCGTGATAACTGTTGGTCAGGGTGACAAACCGTTTCTTGTCCGGCTGGCCGCGGTTGAGCCAGTAGTGAAAGCTCATTTTCAGCGCGACTTCGATGCAGGATGAGCCATTATCGGCATAGAAGCAGCGAGTCAGGCCCTCAGGTGTCAGCTTGACCAGGCGCTCGGACAGCTCAATGACCGGCTGATGACTGAAGCCGGCAAGGATGACGTGTTCCAGCTGGTCGACCTGATCCTTGATGCGTTGATTGATGCGCGGGTTGGCGTGGCCAAACACATTGACCCACCAGGAACTGACAGCATCCAGGTAGCGTTTGCCTTCGAAGTCTTCCAGCCACACGCCCTCACCACGCTTGATCGGAATCAGCGGCAGGCTTTCGTGGTCTTTCATCTGGGTGCAGGGGTGCCACAGAACCTTGAGGTCGCGCTGCATCCACTGATCATTCAGGCCCATTGGTTTTCTCCGGATAACGACTCGCATGGTGCGAGGACGAGCAATCGCGCAAGCCTATGCAATGCCCGGCTACGGAACAACCATTAGTGTGATAAACCGAGCCCTTGTAGGAGCGCACGAGCACCGCGAGGAG
>NZ_JACONW010000072.1 GCF_014357575.1 Pseudomonas folii
AGATAGTTGTAGTTTGTTTGATGAGAGCCATCTTTGTTGGCGAGGCATAGCGTCAGGCTCACGATCTCGCGAACAAGTTCGCTCCTACCGGAATAGCATGCTCCTCCCACTGCACATAACACACCACCACTGGCATATCGTGTTCGGCGCAGAAGTCCAGCCAGCGCAGCTGGTTATCCTGCAGGCGGTCGCCGGGACCTTTGACTTCGATCATTCGATAACGGCGCTCGGCCGGGAAGAACTGGATCAGGTCCGGCATACCGGTGCGGTTGGCTTTGATATCCAGCAGCAGGCGGCGGAACCAGTGCCGAAGGTGGTCGACCGGTAAACAGTGCAGCGCTTGTTCAAGCAGCTCGGGGGTTAATGTGCCCCAGAACACGAACGGCGATTGCAGACCGTATTTGCTCTGGTAGTTCTCACGGATGGTGTCCTGCCAGATACCGGAATCCAGTTGCGCCAGACAGGCATCGAACAGCGCAGCGCGACGCTGATAGAAATCCGGACTGTGCAAATCGCTTGGGCCGCTGTGAAACGGATGGAAAAACGCACCCGGCAATGGCGCGAAAATCGCCGGCCAGCACAGCAAGCCAAACAGCGAATTGATCAGCGCATTTTCGACGTAATACAGCTCGCTGCCCTCTTCCGCCAGATGCAGCTGGATCATCTTCTCGACACTCAAGTCAGGGCGCAGCTCAACGCTCACATCCAGTCGCTCGACTTTGCGGGTGACCCGGCGGACCTTATCGATAAGGCCAAGTTTGCGTTGCAACCGCGGCAATACACGACGTGAATGCTGCAATTCAGCATCGCTTTGCGGCGCTGCCTGAACCTCTTCCAGCAACGTCAGGGCAGCCTGATAGTCCTCACATCGCTCCAAGACCCGAACACGTCGGGATCTGGCACCGGGATAGTTGCTGCGCTCGTACACACTCAACGCCAATGGCCAGTCCTGCTCGCGCTCGGCCTGTTGACCGATCTGGTACAGCGTCTTGCTGCGCCGCATTTCCAGCCAGGGATTGACCGTATCGATTGCCAGCGCGCGCGTTGCCAGTGTTTCCAGTACCCCGCCCTCATCGAGCGCCTGGCGGCAGGCGTGCAGTTCAAGGCAGGTATCGATGTCCGCACGGTCATTGATAGTTCGTGAGTCCAGGGAGAACTCAACCTTTTCATAGCGATACACGCCCAGATCAGCCAGGACGAACTCGGACCATTCCTGATAAAGATTGCCGAAGTACAACAACCGCAAGCGGTCACAGAGCGGCATGACCTTGAGGGCGAAAATCGTTTCGTCGAGCCCTGCATGCCAACTATCCAGGGTTTGTGTGGCCTGATGAAAGGGTTGCAGCAGCTCCAGCAGCTCGTGCTTCCTCTCGGTGCCGCGGATGCCATGGGCCTTGAAACAGGTAGCCAGCTCGGCCTTGCGCAATAAGATAAACAGCTGTTCCAGATTGAGCGCCGGGCGCGGATCAACCCAGCCGTGTACCAGCAAGGGCTGCACCGCTTCCAGCGTGTCGCCCAGTTCCGGATAACTGAGCTTGCTGGCCCGAAACAGCTCGCCCTTGCGCATGACCATACGCACCAGCAAACCCTGAGCGGCTTGTGGCAGTTGCGCAAAGCATTCGATGAATTGCTGTTCTTCCGTATCAAGCAAATCCGCATAGCGTCGGGCAATCCAGCCCAACACCTGGCGGAAATTGTCGAGGTAGTAGAAAGGGTTTTCCAGGGGCGACGTATTCACGGCAACGCTACGCAACAAGACCAGACATATGCGCAAGGATACTGTTTATCCGTACAGATTCCAGCGTTGAATCCATCGCCTGATAAATGGTCTGCGATAACGTAAGGCGTGAAGCGATAGAATCAACGCACGTTAACTGTCATGCCGGAGATCGATCATGCAGATTACTACCGCTCCACGGGTTTATCTGGCGGGGTTCGATGTGTTCCGCAAAGATGCCGTTGAACACGGCCAATACCTCAAGGCCTTGTGCACCGCCCACGGGCTTGAAGGACTTTACCCCTTCGATAACGAAGTCCCTACAGGTCTCTCACCTCAGGAAACTGCGCAACTGATCTGCTCGATGAATATCGCCATGATTCAGCGCAGTACAGCGGTGCTGGCCAATCTGAATGTGTTCCGCGGTCTTGAGCCGGATTCCGGAACGGCGTTTGAAGTCGGCATGGCCATCGCCCTGAACAAGCCGGTATGGGTTTATTTTGATCCGGTGGAATCACTTCGGGACCTGGTGCCCCACGACCTGGATGGCTACGACGAGCACGGCTATCTGGTGGAGGACTTTGCCCTGCCCAGGAACCTGATGCTGGCGTGCACATGGGCGGGCTCCAGTTCGACAGTGGAACTGGCGGTTGAGGCGCTGTCGCTGTATCTGGCGCGGAATGCGCCGGGTCTCGGGAACTAACCGCGCTGTGATGGGGGGAGATTCCAGGTTTGCCCACGTCGTTATTCAGCTGCAGGCCAACCTGGAATCTCACACGATGAAGACCGCTTCAGCCAGCAACACTCAATTCACCGACGAAGAACCCACATCACTGCTGAAGATCGGATCAAGCTTGTCCGAGTCACTGAATTCGTCCAGGCCCAGCACATCCAGGTCGAGATAAGCTTCCGGGTCGGTATCTTCATCAGCGTCGGCGTCATTCAATGGCGACTGATCACCTCCGAACTGATGGTCGATGCGCGCAAAAAACGGCTGCTGAACAACGTGCGTGTAAAACGGCGAAGGTGTCTGCATCTACTGCTCTCCTGATCATTTCCCTGTACCAGCGCTACCAACGAGCCTGCGTAAGCACAGGCTAACCCAGCCTGTAGGAAAATGGAGCTACCTACGTCAGTTCCAGCTTAAAAATTCTCCGCTGCTGTCACGCAACATCTGCACCATGGCTTGCGCTGCAGGTGACAGATAGCCGCCTTTACGGACGGTGCAGCCAATGGTGCGCTTCATCGTCGTTTCCTTCACGACCACTTCACGCAAGTGTTGCATGTTGTTGCCAAACTCGAGGGTCTCCCGGGCAGTGAAACTCAACAGGCTGGTGCGCTCGATCAAACCGGGCAATAAAGGAATCGAATTGGCCTCGATCTGAACCACGGGCAATGGCAGCTGCTGGGCACTGAACGCCTGATCCAGCCATTTGCGGGATGAAACACCCGATGGCGGTAGCACCCAGCGATAGGCGCAAAGATCAGCCATGTGGTATCGGTTTTTGAAGATGGGATGATCCTTGCTGGCGATCACCACCGCTTCATCCTTGAGAATCGGAAAACTCTCGAACTGCTCGTCATCGGTGATCAGGGCACAAATAATCATGTCCAGTTGCCCGGAACGCAGGGATTCACGCAACAGGTCGTCCTGACCGATGACCATCTTCAACGTGACGTCAGGCGCACGCTGCAACAGTGCGGACGTCAATTTAGGCAGCAGATATTCAGCCATGGTGGCCGCACATCCGAGACGAATATTGCCCACCGCACCGCTGGCGAAATCCCGAACTTCGCGCTGGGTCTGGGCGATGTTCTGTTGCAGGACCTTGCCCCTTGCCTGTAACAACTCGCCCACCGGGGTCAGCTTGATCCGCCGACCATCGCGCTGGAACAGCCTCGTGCCGAAAGACTCTTCCAGCCGCTGAATGCTTTTGGTCAACGCAGGCTGACTGCGATTGAGTTTTTGCGCCGCTCGCCCCAAATGGCCCAGCTCGGCAATCGTTTCAAAATAAGCAAGATCGCGAAGATCCATAATTCATCAACCAAAGTTATCAATTCATGACTATTAGAAAATAGACTTGATCGATTGAAGTGTCGATACTCTTGCCGTACGAGCGTCCTGTCTCGCTCGCCTCGCGGAGCCCACCCTCTTGTCACGCGCCTCTGGCTTTTCGCTGCACACCTTGCCTAAACCCGTTCAATGGGCAGCCCTGATTCTGGTCGCAGGGGCGGCCGGTCAACTCCTCAAATACTGGCAGATGCCAGCCGCATTGTTTCTCGGCCCTATGCTGGTTGCCATCTGCTTTGGGGTGATGGGCGCAAATATTCGCCTGCACAAAAATCTGTTTCGCTTGAGCCAGGGCACGGTCGGCGTGCTGATCGCCCACTCGATGACCATGGCGGTTCTGGTCACAGCGCTGCATTCCTGGCACGTCATGCTGTTTGCCACGGCGCTCACGGTAACGCTCAGCGCTGGCGTCGGTTTGTGCCTGGTGCGCTACGCCGGGATCGCGGGCAGCACCGCCGCCTGGGGCACTTCACCGGGTGCAGCATCGGCGATGGTTGCCATGTCGGAAGATTACGGCGCCGACTCGCGGGTCGTCGCCACCATGCAGTACGTGCGGGTAGTCTGCGTCGTGATGGTCGGCGCGGTGGTCAGTCGGCTGATCGGCGTGGAAGGCGGCGGCACCGAAGCCCATAGCGCAGACGTCGAGCTGGAAGGCATGAATCTGCTGAACTTTGCCTTGAGTCTTGCGGTGATTGGAGTCGGCATCATCCTCGCCAGCAAAATCCCGGCGGGGGCCTTGATGGGGCCACTGCTGATCGGTGGCGCTCTACAGCTGAGCGGCCTTTTGCAGATCACTCTGCCCTCCTGGATGTTGACGCTGGCCTATGGCGCAATGGGCAGCTACGTGGGCCTGCGCTTCGATCGCCCGACCATCAAATACGTCTGGCGTCGCATGCCGGCGATGATTCTTGGCTCAATGCTGCTGATCGTGCTCTGTGCGCTTTCAGCCTGGTTGATTGCCGTCATGCTGGACAAGGACTATCTCTCGGTCTACCTGGCCACAAGTCCTGGCGGTCTGGACGCCATGGCGATCATCGCCATCGACACCCACTCGGACGTGGGCTTCGTGCTGGCCATGCAGACCTTGCGGCTGATCGGCGTGATCCTTACGGGCGCGTTCTTCGCCCGGCAGATCATCCGGCTGACCGACAAGAGCGCGACTTCGCACTGACTGCCTGTAATCCATTGAATCTATCGCGCTGGCACCTCTCAAACAGCTAATCACCGCGTCTTTGAGAGGACCACCGTGAGCACAATCAAAATCGCCACGTTCAACATCAATGGCATTCGCAGCCGCCTGCCAATCCTGCTGGACTGGTTGCGCCGCGAAAGTCCGGACGTGGTTTGCCTGCAGGAATTGAAAGCCGCCGACCTGGCCTTCCCCATCGATGAAATACGTGACGCGGGCTACGGCGCCATCTGGCAAGGACAGCCTTCGTGGAACGGCGTGGCGATTCTGGCCAAGGGCATGGAACCACTGGAAATTCGTCGCGGCCTGCCCGGCTTAGAACAAGACAGTCAGAGTCGCTACATCGAAGCGGCAGCGCACGGGGTCATCGTCGGCTGCCTGTACCTGCCCAATGGCAATCCTCAGCCGGGGCCAAAATTCGATTACAAACTGGCATGGTTCGAAAAGCTTATCGAGCATGCCGAGTCGCTCTATTCCAGCGGGCATCCGGTGGTGCTGGCAGGCGATTACAACGTAGTGCCGACCGACGAGGATATTTACAACACGCGGTCATGGCTCAAAGACGCACTCCTTCAGCCGGAGAGTCGCGAGTGCTTTCAGCGCCTGCTGAGCCAGGGCTGGACCGATGCGCTGCGCACGTGCTTTCCAGACGAGCCGATTTATACGTTCTGGGATTATTTTCGTAAACATTGGGAAACCAACTCTGGTTTGCGCATTGATCACTTGCTGCTCAACGCAGAAACCAGCACACGGCTGGAGCGTGCCGGGGTGGACCACTGGCCGCGGAACGAGCCACATCCCAGCGACCATGCACCGACGTGGGTAGAGTTGGAGATGGGGGATTAGTGTGGGATCGAGAAGGCGGCGAGCGGCACTCCCACAGGATTCACTGTCGTGGGACCGGCTTTAGCCGGGAATGGTCCGGTACAGTCGCTGCATTTCCGTCGTCAGTCATGAAGCCTTCCCGGCTAAAGCCGGTCCCACGTCGGCTTGCGGGCGAACATAGAGTCCCCCACAGGGAATCATTGCCTTGCGTGAGACCGCATTGACTCAACCCATCCCCGCCAACGCACTCGCCAGACTCGGTGCCAGCGGCAATACCGGCAACAACGTCGCCTGATACGCGTGATACAGATCCGGCTTGCCGCCCCAGATATCCGCACTGGGCTGGTTGAGCGGGCTGAGCTCGTGGTGCCAGCTGCCCAGCTCGCGATCAATGAATAACGTTTCGTTGAACTCCCAGAAGCGGCGATACCAGTCCTCATACTGCTTTTCGTCCGTGCGCTGCAACAACGCGGCGGCTGCTGCGGCGGCCTCGCAATGGACCCAATGCAGACGATGACGCACCACCGGCTGCTTCTGCCAATCCAGGGTGTAGACAACGCCAGGCAGGCCGTCGACATTCCAGGCATCACGACACGCATTGGCAAACAACTGACGTGCATCAACCAGCAGCCACGACGGGGTCGGCAGTTTCAAACGCTGACGCGATGCCTCCAGGTGCAACAGCAGCCGCGCCCACTCGAAGGCGTGCCCCGGCGTCGTGCCGTACGGGCGGAATCCGTCGGCGCGATTGTCATGGTTGTACTCTGGCAAGGGCTCCCAGGAGAGGCTGAAGTGCTCGATCACCTGATGGTCATTGGCAGCCGCATGACCGTGAATCACCCGCTCGACAATCCGCAAGGCCCGATCCAGCCACTGGGCATCGCCGGTCACATCGGCCAAGGCAAGAAAGGCCTCGGTGCTGTGCATGTTGCTGTTGGCTCCGCGATAGGTTTCCTCTTGCGTCCAGTCGCGAGCGAAGGACTCGCGCATCGCGCCCTCCTCCTCACTCCAGAAACGACGCTGGATCACCTCGATGGCATCCGACAGTAACGCCTGCGCGCCCGGCCGACCTGCAACGACAGCCGAACTGGCCGCCAATGCGACGAAGGCATGCAAGTAAGCCTGCTTGTCGGTTTTACTCTGGTGAGTGAGGGGCGCACTGAACCAGCCACCATGCTCTGCATCCCGCAGCGGCCCTGCCAGCGACGCGATGCCGTGGTCCACCAATGCGGCGCAGCCGGGTATGCCGCGGATGTGAGCCATGGCGAAGCTGTGGGTCATGCGAGCGGTGTTCATGGTTTCGGCGTGAGCGTTTTCCGGCAGGACGCCATGCTCATCAAGATTGCCAAACCCTTGGGGCAGCCGCGAGGCCTTGGCGAAGGTCAGGAGTCGATTGCCTTCGCGGGCCAGCCACTCATGGTGACCGGGGGCGCGAAGCCAACTGCTGAAAAGATTGTTCTTATTGTCCATGAAGCTGTCTCGCCTCTGTCATTGAGCAGAGGCGAATCATGCCCGGCATAACCTGCAAGGAGCAAGCGCCAGGCAATACAGCAGCGAATCAGACCTTGAAGCGCGCCACCACCTGATTCAGATCACCCGCCAGGCGCGACAGCTCGTTGCTGGACGCACTGATCTGGTTGGCACCCTGGGTCGACTGCATGGACAGGTCGCGGATGTTGACGATGTTGCGATCCACTTCCCGAGCAACCTGAGCCTGCTCTTCGGCCGCACTGGCGATGACCAGGTTGCGTTCCGAAATCTGGTTGATGGATGAGGTGATATCCGTCAGCGATGCACCGGCACCTTGAGCCAGAGTCAGGGTTTCGTTAGCGCGTTCGCTGCTGGTCAGCATGGATTCCAGTGCCTGAGCAGAACCGCTGCGCATGGCGCTGACCATCTTGTCGATTTCCAGTGTGGACTGCTGGGTGCGATGCGCCAGAGCCCTGACCTCGTCAGCCACGACGGCGAAACCACGCCCGGATTCACCCGCCCGCGCTGCTTCAATCGCCGCGTTGAGTGCCAACAGGTTGGTCTGCTCGGCAATGGAGCGGATCACGTCGAGCACCTTGCCAATATCCTGCGACTGATCAGCCAGGCTCTGCACCAGCGCCGAAGTCGCCTGGACGTTATCGGTCAGAGTCTGAATTGACTGCACGGTTTCCACGACCCGGGCCTGACCCGCCAGAGCCGAACGATTGGAGTGGTTCGATGCATCGGAGGTGGACACGGCGTTGCGCGCCACTTCTTCCACGGCCGAGGTCATCTCGTTGATAGCGGTAGCCGCTTGATCGATTTCAGCATTCTGCTGGTGCAGGCCGCGGTAGCTGTCTTCGGTCACCGAGTTCAGCTCGGTGGCAGCCGAAGCAAGCTGTGTCGCGGAGCTGCCAATGTGCTGCATGGCCGCGCGCAAGTTGCCCTGCATCTTGTCCAGCGCAACCAGTAAACGGGTCACTTCATCGCTGCCATCCACCGTGATGCGTTGAGTCAGATCACCATTTGCGACGTTTTCCGCGGCCGTCACGGCCACCTCCAGCGGACGCACGATGCTGCGGGTCAGCAGCAAGGCCAGGACAATGGTGCCCAGGCCAGCAATCACCACGAAAATGAACACGATGTTGCGCGACTGATCGTACTGCTGTTCGGCAGCCTTGCCCTCTGCATCCACACGCTGGACATAAAAATCGGCCAGATCAGACAGCTGTTTGCCAGAGCCATCGACGATGGTCTTCATGTCCACCAGGAGTAACTTGTTCAGCGCCTCACGGTCGTTCTGCGCAGCGATTACAAATGATTTATCGAGCGCTTTCTGATACTCACCCAACGTTGCCCGAAACTGATCGCTGAGGACTTTTTCCTCCGGGGTATCAACGAACGAAGCGAAAGTGTCGAGCTTCTTGCTCAGATCCTGATTGCGCACGTCGAGCTGGCTGCGATACGTCGGAATATTTTTAGGGTCCGGGTCCAGGGCCATACGCAAAGAAATCGTGCGAATGCGCAGCATGTTTTCACGAATATCGCCGACGACACGCATGCTGGGTAACCAGTTGGTTTCAACCGCGACCTCACTCTGACGAATCGTCGACATCTGAACCATGGCAAACCAGCCAAGCAAGGCGACCAGCAAGGAGATGAGCGTGAAGCCAAGACCGGCTCGGCGGGCGATGGTCAAATTGCGTAGGTTCATGAGGGGAGCTCTTGTTATTGGCAGGAGGGTCAAACTGGGCAACGTAAAGTTGTAGGACAACCCAAATATCGACCGACGAGCGGCATTCTTGAGCGAGGAAGCAGGCTGAGGCGGCGATTATTTCCGAATATTTCCCAAACAGATTGTCAGGGGCCGACGAACGCTCTGTGCAAACCGGCAATAACTTTGTCTAGACCTTAAGGCTTAACCAAAGACACGCCAGGCTTCTGAGCGTTTTAACGGAGAACACATCATGCATCTGGAAGGTTCATGCCATTGCGGCGAAGTCGAGTTCAGCCTCAACAGCGCCCATCCCTACCCTTATCAACGCTGCTACTGCTCGATCTGCCGCAAAACGCAGGGTGGAGGCGGCTATTCGATCAATCTGGGCGGCGACGCGAAAAGCCTGAAGGTTAAAGGCCGGGAAAACATTTCGATTTATCACGCGAAAATCTGCGAAGACCACCACGTCAGAGTCAGCAGCGCCGAGCGGCATTTCTGCAAATTGTGCGGCAGCGGCCTGTGGTTGTTCAGCCCGGAATGGCCCGAGCTGATTCACCCGTTTGCGTCAGCCATCGACACGGCACTGCCATCGCCACCAGAGAATACTCACCTGCTACTGGACTCCAAGGCATCCTGGGTCGAGGTGTACGTGCACGACGGCGACAAGCAATTCGATGAGTACCCGAAAGAATCCATTGCCGAGTGGCATGAGCGGCTGGGATTGGTGCGCTGAAGCCAGCCACACAAAACTTAAACCTGCTCCGGGATTTCGATCGGATTCAAATCCGGGTCACGTACATAGACCGAGCGCATCGACCCGACAGCACCAGTGCGCATTTCCTGCGGGAACAGCCCCGTCGTCCAGACGCCGCACTGTCGCGCAGCAAACATAAAATCTGTAGGAGCTGCCGAAAGCTGCGATCGCGGTGTTTCAGGAGAAATGCTTCGCAGCCTTCGGCAGCTCCTACAGACAAGTATTCCAAATCAGATAGTTGTCGTTTGTTTGATGAAAGTGAGCTTGGTCGCGATTCGATTTCCTGGTCGACAAATTTATCGCATGAACTGACGCTATCGCGAGCAAACGGAAGCTGGCAGCCGACGGAACGCTCGTGGCAAAGTGCAGTTCATCTCGTAATCACACGCTGAAGAGAACCCCGAATCTTGGCCAAACACCGAATCGTATGCCTGTTCCCCGCCCTACTTGCACTTCAGGCCTGCGCGTCATCGGCCAGCAACGATCATCTGACACAAAGCTTTGCCGACTATCGTCAGCAGACGCTGGAATGGATACAGCAGCACCGAAGTTTCCAGACTGCGGACCGTTCCGCCGAGCTGCAATGGAACGCGCCGCAGGAATGGCGACCAACAGGTACGCCCAAAGGCGGCGTCTTGCTGGTTCATGGTCTGGGTGACTCGCCGTGGTCGTTTCATGACATCGGCGCACAGCTTGCTGCTCAGGGGTTTCTGGTGCGTACCGTGCTGCTGCCCGGTCACGGTACGCAGCCGTCGGACATGCTCGATGTCACGCTGGAGCAGTGGCAGAGCGTGGTTCGGGAACAAGCGCACACGCTTAGCCGTGAAGTGCCCAAGGTGTATCTCGGCGGGTTTTCCACCGGGGCCAATCTGGTGCTGGACTACGCCTACGATCACGACGAAATCGCCGGGTTGGTGCTGTTCTCTCCGGCCTTTCGCTCAGACAGCCCCTACGCCTGGGCGACGCAGTGGATCGCGTGGGCGCGCCCGTGGCTGGCGAGCCCCAAAGACCCGCTACGCCCGCTGCAAACACCGCTGCGCTATCTGAATGTGCCCACTAATGGCTTTGCCCAGTTCTATCGCAGCAGCGTGCTGGCGCAAGATCGCCTGAGCGAGCGCCGCTACGACAAGCCGGTGTTCATCGCCATTACCCAGCACGACTCGGTGCTGGATACCTACTACGTTCTGGAGAATTTCAATCAGCGTTTCAGCAACCCCGCAAGTCGCCTGATCTGGTACGGAGACAGCCCGAAGGACGCCGCAAAAACATCCCGTGTACTGGTGCGCAAGGACTACCTGCCTGAATACCGAATCAGCCAGTTCTCGCACATGGGCCTGCTGTTCTCCCCGGAAAATCCGTTGTACGGCGTGAATGGCAAGCAGCGCATTTGCTGGAACGGTCAGGAAACGACCGACATGCAGAAATGCCTGGCGGGTGATCAGGTGTGGTATTCGGACTGGGGTTACCGCGAAGCGGGCAAAGTCCATGCGCGCCTGACGTTCAATCCCTGGTTCGAGTGGCAGACGGGGGTGATGCTGCAGGTGCTGGGGGATGCGCAGAAGTTTTCTAAATAGCGCTTTACTCTGACGTGGGACCCGCTTTAGCCGGGAATAGGCCAGTACAGTCACTAAAAAAGGGTCGGTAGAGATACCGCCTTCCCGGCTAAAGCCGATCCCACGTCAGCTTGCGGGTAACCACTCAATCCAGCGGCGCGAAGCGTTCGCGACTGTTACTCAAGTGCGTCCACATCGCTGCACGGGCTGCATCCGGGTCCTGGCGGCGGATCGCGGCGAGCAGCGCCTCGTGTTCCAGATTGGCCAGATACCCGTGATGAGCGAGGTTGGCGCCTGCCCTTTCACTTGAGGCAATTCGACTGCGGGGTATGATCGCGCTGCCCAGGTGCTGCATGATTTCCGTGTAATACGAATTGCCGGTGGCTTCCGCGATCAGCATGTGAAAGCGCCAGTCGGCTTCCACGCAACTATCCTCATTGGCCAACAGGTCCTGATAGTCATCCAGAGCCTGGCGCATCGCGGCCAGCTGCTCGTCGGTCCGGCGCAACGCCGCCAGAGCCACGGCCTGGGTTTCCAGACCGATACGCAACTCGATCATGTCTCGCACACTGGCGGCGGTTTCAACCTTCAGATGCAGCCCTGTCTGGTTGCCCCGCTCCAGCACAAAGGTACCGACGCCGTGATGGGTTTCCACCAGACCGGAAGCCTGCAATTTGGAGATGGCCTCGCGAACTACCGTGCGGCTGACACCGTGCTCACGAACGATCTGATTTTCCGAAGGCAGCTTCTGCCCCGGCGGGATCTTGCCGAGCAGAATCCGCTGACTCAGTTCGGTCACCAGGTCCGTCGCCAGATTGTGAGGTCGGCGCTTCGGTGCCTGACGTGTGGGCTGTTGCATGAAGACCTGTCCTGGACGCCAATTTCGCCGGGATCATAGCACCGCAAAGAAGCTGCTTGTCATACAAGCAAACCCGGATGAACTCATCTGACTTGTATGACAACACATCAAGTCAGGCCGACCCGACACGTCCCCGAAAGCGCCATGACTCAAGGCCTGACGAAGATTTCTGAATAAATCAGGAAATGACGAACTAATAAAAATTCAGCTGCAAATAACTCATAAGCCTTTGTTTTAAATATATTAATAAACAAAATCCGCACTTGTTCAGTCCATTTAAAACTCGCCAGACGACCGGGATTACTTCGCAGAAATTTCCGCAAAAACCAGCTAAATGCCTCTTGCGCAGCCAATATCTACTTGTATGATGTCCATCAACACAAGCCAGCAGCTTGTACTGACCCGCATAAAAATAACGAGTGGGAGATTCATCCTTGAACGCATCCAGTACCCGGACGGGTGATGGGGCCGATTCGACTTTGGTTTCAGCTGTCTCCAAGGTCAAACGCCACATCCTGCCACTGTTCGTCATCATGTTTATCGTCAACTACATTGACCGCGTGAACATCGGCTTTGTGCGCTCGCACATGGAACATGACCTGGGCATCGGCGCAGCCGCCTATGGCTTTGGTGCCGGCCTGTTCTTCATCGGTTACGCGTTGTTCGAAGTTCCTTCCAACATGCTTCTGCAAAAAGTCGGTGCCCGCATCTGGCTGACACGGATCATGTTCACCTGGGGCATCGTCGCCACCTGCATGGCCTTCATCCAGAACGAAACCCACTTCTATATCCTGCGCTTCCTGCTGGGTGTTGCCGAAGCCGGCTTCTTCCCGGGCGTGATCTATTACTTCACCCGCTGGTTGCCGGGTGTAGAGCGCGGCAAAGCCATTGCGATCTTCCTCAGTGGCTCGGCCATTGCCTCGCTGATTTCCGGTCCGCTCTCTGGCCTGCTCCTGCAGATCAGCGGGTTCGGCATGAAAGGCTGGCAGTGGATGTACTTCATTGAGGGCATGTTCTCGGTAGGCCTGTGTGCTTTTGTCTGGTTCTGGCTCGACTCCAAACCCCATGACGCCAAATGGCTGACCCGCGAAGAACAGGACGCACTGGTGAACGCGATTGATGAAGAGCAACGGGCGCGTGAAGCTGCCAATCCGGTCAAAGCGTCCATTGGCAAGTTGCTCAAGGATCGGCAGATCATCCTTTTCTGCCTGATTTACTTCTTCATCCAGTTGACGATCTATGCTGCGACCTTCTGGCTGCCAAGCATCATCAAGAAGATGGGTGACCTCAGTGACATTCAGGTCGGGCTGTTCAACTCGATTCCCTGGTTGCTGTCGATCGTCGGCATGTACGCTTTTGCCGCCATGTCAGCCAAGTGGAAGCGTCAACAGGCCTGGGTCGCCGCTGCATTGCTGATCGCGGCTGCCGGGATGTTCATGTCCACAACGGGCAGCCCGGTGTTTGCCTTCGTTGCGATCTGCTTTGCTGCGCTAGGCTTCAAGTCCGCATCGTCGCTGTTCTGGCCCATTCCCCAGGCTTACCTGGACGCTCGTATCGCGGCGGCGGTGATTGCCTTGATCAACTCGGTAGGCAACCTCGGCGGTTTCGTCGCGCCCACCACGTTCGGCTTGCTGGAACAACACACCGGCTCGATCCAGGGCGGCCTGTATGGTTTGACGGCTACCTCAATCATTGCCGCCATCATCGTTTTCGCTGCACGCAATACACCGAAGCCCGGCAAGATCCCGGCAGAGCCAACGGCTCCAACGGCCGCCCACTCTTGACCGCCCGCTACGATTATTAAAAGGACCTATAACAATGAATCAGAACCTGAGCAAAGCACCTGTTATCACCAGCATGCAGGTCGTCCCGGTCGCCGGTCATGACGACATGCTGCTCAACCTCAGCGGCGCCCATGGCCCCTACTTCACCCGCAACATCGTCATCCTGCAGGACAATGCCGGGCACACCGGCGTAGGTGAAGTACCAGGCGGCGAACGCATTCGCCAGACGCTGGAAGATGCGCGGCAACTGGTGGTGGGCAGCTCGATTGGCACCTACCAGAAAATCCTGAATGACGTGCGCAAGACCTTCGCCGAACGAGATGCCGGTGGGCGCGGCTTACAGACCTTCGACTTGCGCATCACCATTCACGCCGTGACCGCCCTTGAAGCAGCACTGCTGGACTTGCTCGGTCAGCACCTGGACGTGCCGGTCGCAGCCTTGCTCGGTGAAGGCCAGCAGCGCGACGAAGTGAAAATGCTTGGCTACCTGTTCTACGTAGGTGATCAGGGCAAAACCAATCTGGATTACCGTAAGGAACCGGATGCCGATAACGACTGGTTCCGTGTCCGCCATGAAGAGGCCCTGACGCCGGAGGCGGTCGTTCGTCTCGCAGAAGCGGCTCAGGCGCGCTACGGCTTTCAGGATTTCAAACTGAAAGGCGGCGTGCTCAGCGGCGACGCGGAAATCGAGGCCGTCACCGCCCTGGCCGAACGCTTCCCGGACGCCCGGATCACTCTCGACCCGAATGGCGCGTGGTCACTGAAAGAAGCGATTCGTCTGTGCCGCGATCAGCACCATGTGCTGGCCTACGCCGAAGACCCCTGCGGCGCGGAAAACGGCTTCTCCGGTCGTGAAGTCATGGCTGAATTCCGCCGTGCGACCGGCCTGAAAACCGCCACCAACATGATCGCCACCGACTGGCGTGAAATGGGCCATGCGATTCAGCTGCAGTCAGTGGACATTCCACTCGCCGACCCACACTTCTGGACCATGCAGGGGTCGGTGCGGGTGGCGCAAATGTGCAACGAATGGGGCCTGACCTGGGGCTCGCACTCCAATAATCACTTCGATATTTCCCTGGCGATGTTCACCCATGTGGCCGCCGCCGCACCGGGAGATATCACCGCCATCGACACTCACTGGATCTGGCAAGACGGCCAGCGCCTGACCCGCAAACCGCTCCAGATCATCGGTGGCGCCGTGCAAGTACCGAAGAAACCGGGACTGGGCGTCGAGCTGGACATGGATCAGGTGCACAAGGCGCACGAACTCTACAAAGGCATGGGCCTGGGTGCTCGTGACGATGGCGTCGCCATGCAGTTCCTGGTGCCGGACTGGAAATTCAACAACAAGCAGCCGTGTCTGGTGCGGTGACATCCATCACCACCTGAATGAACGCTATTCCGGTAGGAGCCAACTTGTTGGCGAGTCGTCGCAGCTACGTACGCAGGCCTGCCGTCTCGCGAACAAGTTCGCTCCTACCGAAGAACTGAAACCCTTGCCAAGCTGGCATACGACGCGTAACCCCCTTGCGCGTCGTTTTTTATTCCGCCATAAAAGCCCGTGCTAATGTTCGTGAATCATCCGTCATGAAGTCCGGCCCATGTCACATATCGCTCACACCCATCCACGTTTGAGCATCGCCACCGCGCTGGGTCTCGCCAGCGGGCTTGCCGCAGCAATCATCACTCCGCACATATCCATCACCAGCAAGTGCCTGATTGCCTGGAACGTCGCCGTCTGGGTGTATCTGGTATTGATCCTGATCCGCACGTTTCGCACCAATGCGGCCGACGCGGAACGTATCTCCATGGTCGAGGATGAAAACGCCGGTCTGGTACTGGTCACTGTGTGCGTAGCAGCACTGGCCAGCCTCGCGGCAATCACGCTGGAACTGGCTGGCAGCAAGACGATGACCACGGATGACCGGGCGCTTCACTACGCCTTCACCGCCCTGACAGTCGTAGGCTCGTGGCTGGTCACCGGGGTGATTTTCAGCCTGCATTACGCCCGCCTGTTTTATACCTGGAAGGGTAAAGAGCCCGCCCTGCGCTTCGCGGATGGCGAGAAGCACCCGGATTACTGGGACTTCCTGTATTTCTCCTTCACTCTCAGCGTCGCGGTGCAAACCTCGGACGTGGGCGTCGCGACGCCAGGCCTGCGCAGGATCGTCCTGGCCCAGAGCCTGATCGGTTTCATCTTCAACACGGCGATTCTCGGCTTTTCGATCAATCTTGCTGCCGGGCTGTTTGGCTAAGGGGAAATCTGGCGCTAATGTGGCAACACAATTCTGAAAACGCGGCAGAGGCAAATCCGAGATGACGCAAACGAAAATCGCAGTGCTGGATGACTGGCAATCCGTAGCCAGTGACGTCGTGGACTGGTCGGTCCTGAACGGCATCGGCGAAGTCAGCTTTCTTCATGAATACCCTGCCGATACCGCCACCATGGCGGCACGTTTGCAGGCCTTCACGGTGATTTGTGTGATGCGCGAGCGGACGATTTTCGATGACGCCCTGCTCAGCCAATTGCCAAACCTCAAACTGCTGGTGACTGGCGGCATGCGCAACGCGGCGATTGACGTCAAAGCCGCCGGACGACTGGGCATTCAGGTGTGTGGTACGGAGAGCTACAAGCACGCCGCACCGGAGCTAACGTGGGCGCTGATCATGGGTGTAACCCGCAATCTGGTGGACGAAGCCAATTCGTTACGCAGCGGTCAGTGGCAGGTCGGCATTGGCAGTGATCTGCATGGTAAAACCTTGGGTATTCTCGGACTCGGCAGCATTGGCAAATGGATCGCCCGCTATGGTCTGGCATTTGGCATGAAAGTCATTGCCTGGAGTGAAAACCTCACGGTTGAAGCGGCCGCTGAATCCGGCGTGACGTATGTCAGCAAGCAGGAGCTGTTCGAGCAGTCGGATATTCTGTCGATCCATCTGGTGCTCGGCGACCGCAGCCGTGGATTAGTGGATGCGCAGGCGCTGGGCTGGATGAAACCGACGTCTTACCTGATCAACACTTCACGTGGCCCTATTGTCGACGAAGCTGCACTGATTGAAACCCTGCAACAGCGGCGCATCGCCGGTGCGGCGCTGGATGTGTTTGCCATCGAGCCGCTACCTGTCGAGCATCCGTTTCGGACACTGGATAACCTGCTCGCGACGCCGCATGTGGGCTACGTTACCGAGAACAACTACCGGATGTTCTACAGCCAGATGATTGAAGACATTCAGGCGTGGAGTGCGGGTGCGCCGATTCGAGTGTTTGGTTAAATTCCGAGTTGGAACACAGCCCCTGTGGGAGCGGTGCTTGCCCGCGATAAGGCTTGACGCGATCTAAAGTGAACCGCGTCTAGCCTTATCGTCGGAATGCCGCCCAGACCAAGCACCGCTCCCACAGGGGCATGCATTCACAGAGATATCATCAGAAGTTTCAGGAGCAACACCATGAACCCAAACGCATTCGGTCTCGACAGCGTGCTGCTGGTCATCGACATGCAATACGACTTCATGCCCGGAGGCGCGCTGGCAGTGGCCGAGGGTGATGCATTGGTGCCGCTGATCAACCGTCTCGGTCAGCAATTTCAAGGCGTGGTCATCACGCAGGACTGGCATCCAGCAGGGCATATCTCGTTTGCCTCCAGCCATTCGAGCCGCTTGCCATTCGAGATCACTACCCTGCCCTATGGTCCGCAAACCCTCTGGCCGGACCACTGCATTCAAGGCAGCCACGGCGCACAACTGCATGAGGATCTGGACCTGCCCCATGCGCAGTTGATTTTGCGCAAAGGCTGTAACTCGCACATCGACAGCTATTCAGCGTTTCTCGAAGCCGACCGCGAGACACCGACGGGTCTGGCCAGCTACCTGAAGGAGCGCGGCGTCCAGAACGTGTTCGTGGCAGGCCTGGCGCTGGACTTCTGCGTGGCATGGTCAGCACTGGATGCCAGAGCCGCCGGGTTCACCACCCTGGTCATCGCCGACGCCTGCCGCGCCATCGACATGAATGGCTCACTGAACAAAGCCTGGCTGGACATGACTGCGGCGGGCGTGACCCGCATCGAAAGCAGCGAATTGCTCAAATAGCCGCTCAACTACAGCGGATCATCGCTCCCGCTTGAGGCTCTGTACCGACAGATCCAGCGCCTTCTGCATGTCCAGACGCGCGGAACGACCGATGTTCTTGTCGTCCATCTGGTAATTGCGCTCAGAGGGCAGGATCGGCGCCGTCAGGTCATCGGCATCCATGGCTTCGAAATCGAAGTTGCCACCAATGGGCATGGCGCTGCGGCGCAACAGCATGCGCAGCTGCTCCGGGGTCAGCTTCGGGTTGATCGACAGCATGGCCGCGACAATCCCGGTGACCATCGGCGTGGCGTAGGAAGTACCGCAATGCACCGCGCCCTGCTCACCCGCTGTAAGGGTCGATGCCCGTGTGCAGGCTGCCGCCATGATATCGACGCGGCTATCAACGTTGGATGACTCGCGTTTCTCGACGTAAGCCGGGTCATCGATGGGCAGATCGTCATCCTTGCTGCGCTGATGCCCCCCCACAACAAGCAACTGATCCGTGATGAACGAAGACGGCAAGCGGTACTCATCCGTGCCGGAGAACGACGAGCCGTTACCCGCCGAGTTGATCACCACCACGTCGGGGTGCTTGCGCCGCAGCCAGAGAAAAAACTCTTCCAGTAGTTCTTCATAGCCGGACATGGCGATGCCAGACCTGAGCAATGAATCCACTTCATCGCCCTGCACGTTTTTCGCGCCGACACGATGCAGCCCCCAACTCCAGTTGAGCACCCGCGCGCCATCTTCCACCAGATTCACCGATGCCGCGACGTTCGCCGTGATACCGGCATCGGAGTTGCGCTCGACAATCACCTCGAAGCCATCACTTACGCCATCCAGCGCGCGCAGAAACCCGCTATTGCCGCCTTTCGCAGTGTCCGCTGCGAGAATGCCTGCCACGGTGGAGCCGTGCCCATCAGGCTTTTTCGCGTCACGGGCGTACAGGCAGGTGCGCGGTTTGCCTGATTTGCAGTTACCCAGGTAATCGGCAAAGTCCGGGGAATCGAAGTCCACCTCGCGCTCGATGATCCCGATGCGGATCGGCACGGGCTTGATCGGCGATGTGACGGCGGGAATCCTGCGCTGATAGTAGTTGACCGCGTCCATGAAACGGTTGGCCGCCCACTGATCCTGAGTCGGCTTGGCCTGCTTGCCATCGCTGGGTGCTGCTTCACCTTCGGGGGATTCAGCGGCCGACTCCTCGACCACCACTGCATCGACACTGACCTCACTGCCCATGCGCAGCACCATGGCGTCGCGCTGCACCAGATCAGTCACTGGCAGGCGCAATTGATAAGTGTTGAGCGGCGCGATGGACCCGACCACTGTGGCGCCGTACTTTTTCGCAATGCGCTCCGCCTCTTCCGCGCCCTGGAATTTTTCTTCAATGATGACACTGACCAGATCCACGTAACTGGTCAGGCCGTCCATGTTTTTGGCGACTTGCTGTGGCGTGGCTGCCAATACGTGACTGCCTGCCATGCTCAGCCACACGGCATTGCTGCTCTGCCCCTCCTGCTCCAGCCACAATGGGCCGCTGCGCCAGTCAGCAGCGCTCAGGCGCAACTTGAGTCGCTCACCATCACGCTCAATCACATGGCCGGGCACCGCTTTGCCATCCAGCTTGAGCTGCACAGCCCCGGGTTTCAGACCGCGTACGCCGAGGCAGAACGTTTGCTGATCGCGGGCCAGCAGATCGTCACAACGCTGCATCCGCTCCAACCGTAATGCCTCGTCGGCCTGTACGGGTGAGACACCTGCCAAAGCAGCCATGAACACGGGAAATACGGTGCGACTGAGCATTTAACAATCCTGAGGAACGCGGCGATAGCAGTCTGACTACTGCCTCACGTCAGGGTTCAGGATCCACCCAGCGCGAAACGCTTGAGGCTCTCCCCTTCCATTCGATACCGCACCCACTCGTCCTGAGGCTCTGCGCCAATGGACTTGTAGAAATCGATGGCAGGCTGATTCCAGTCCAGCACGCTCCATTCGAAACGGCCGCATCCGTTGTCATGGGCGACTTTCGCCAGATGACGCAACAGGTATTTGCCTGCACCGACACCGCGATGTTCGAGTGACACAAACAGATCCTCCAGGTACAAGCCTTTACGCCCCTGCCATGTGGAATAGTTGAAGAAATACACGGCAAAACCGATTGGCTGGTCATCCAGCAGGCAGATCAACGCCTTTGCCGGAGAGGCTTCGTCAAACAGGCTACGCTCGATATCAGAGACGTCCGCCAGCACTTCATGTTCGGCCTTTTCATAAATGGCCAGTTCAGTAATGAAGCCCAGAATTACCTTGGCATCAGCTCTGGTAGCTTCACGAATCTGCAACGTCACGACTCTCTCCTTTTAATGATGGCTTTTTATGATTGACCCGGACGCCCACCAGCGAACGACCCGCGGTGAATTGTGTCTCAACCATCAGCCCGGCGCAGCATTAAAACATCTACGCCTTCACTCGCATTTAAGGATGTTGTATGGAAGACAAAACAGAAGGCAGAACCCCCGGGTTATCCGCAGAAGAAGAACGCGAAGTCGACGAGAACCAGCCGCCCCGTGCGGCGGTGCTCCACGAGACCATTCGCATTCAGGGCGATCATGAGCTGGAGCGAAGTGTTGCGGCACTCTGGTGGTCGGCGCTGGCTGCGGGCTTGACCATGGGCCTGTCGTTGATGGCCATGGGATTATTCAAGTCGCGCTTGCCGGATATCGAATCCAGCCATGTCATCGCCAGCCTCGGTTATTCCGCCGGTTTTCTCGCGGTGATCCTCGCTCGTCAGCAACTTTTCACCGAAAACACCCTGACGGCGGTGCTGCCGGTCATGAGCAAGCCGACCTTGAGCAACCTCGGTCGGTTGTTCAGGTTGTGGGGTGTAGTCCTCTTCGGCAACCTGTGCGGCACGTTGCTGGTGGCTTATGTGATGTTGAACTTGCCGATTTTCGATAGCCAGACCGACAAGGCATTTCTGGAAATCGGCCGCAAGGTGATGGAAAACGACGTCATTCACATGTTTTCCAAAGGCATCGTGTCCGGCTGGATGATCGCCACCATGGTGTGGATGATCGCTTCCATGGAAGCCGCGAAGATCTGGATCATCGTGCTGATCACTTACCTCATGGCCCTCGGTGATTTCACCCACATCGTGGTGGGCTCGGCCGAAGCGTCGTATCTGGTGTTTGCCGGCGAATTGTCCTGGAGCGACTTCTGGCTGGTTTTCGCGGCGCCAACGCTCGCCGGTAACATCATTGGTGGCAGCTTCATCTTCGCCATTCTCAGCCATGCGCAGATCCGCAGCGAAAAAGACACCACTGCCAAGCTGGAGCGGGACCGGTTGAAAAGGATCGAAGAGAAGAAGCGGCTGAAGGAAGAAGAGCAGGCTGCTGCTACCTCCAAGTAATCTGAACAGGAATGCTGCCCCTGTACTGGAATGCTATCTCCTGTGGGAGCGGTGCTTGCCCGCGATAAACGATAACGCGGTATGTCTCTTAATCGCGTCTCATGTATCGCGGGCAAGCACCGCTCCCACACAAGCCTTGCTCCAACTGGAGATCACATTCAAGTTGAAAACCTGTACCAGATGAAAATTCTTTCAGAAACTGTTCAGGTCACATCAGCGAGAATAGGTTTTTTGGCTGTAACCCCCTTCAGGCAGGCAAGATGACCCGAATTCTGACCATTGAAGACGATGCCGTGACCGCCCAGGAAATCGTTGCGGAGTTGAGCAACCATGGCCTTGAGGTGGACTGGGTCGATAACGGCCGCGAAGGCCTTGCCCGCGCGGTAAGCGGCGATTACGACCTGATCACCCTCGACCGCATGCTGCCCGAAGTAGACGGTCTGGCCATCGTCACCACTTTGCGTGCGCAAGGCATCTTCACCCCGATTCTGATGATCAGCGCCCTTTCCGATGTTGATGAACGAGTGCGCGGCCTGCGTGCCGGTGGCGATGATTACCTGGCCAAGCCTTTTGCGTCTGACGAAATGGCAGCGCGGGTTGAAGTCTTGCTGCGCCGACGCAACCCGGTGGCTGCTGCCGAAACCGTTCTGCGGGTCGCCGATCTGGAACTGAATCTGATCAAGCGCGAAGCCAGCCGCGGTCAACATCCGCTGAGCCTGCTACCCACCGAGTACAAACTGCTGGAATTCCTGATGCGAAACAGCGGGCAGATCATCACCCGCATGATGATTTTCGAGGAAGTCTGGGGTTATCACTTCGATCCCGGCACCAACCTGATCGACGTACACATTGGTCGTTTGCGGAAAAAAATCGATCCTCCCGGCATGACTCCACTGATTCGGACCGTGCGAGGCTCGGGTTATGTCATTGCTGAACCCGTCTAAGGGCTGGCGTTCCTCCACCAGTCGTTTATTGGCGCTGTACAGTTTTCTGTTCGTGGCCTGGAGCTGCACGCTGATCGGCGTGGTGTACTGGGAAGTCAGCAGCTACCTGGAAAACCTCGCCCGCCACTCCCTCATGCAACGCCAGCAACTGTTTGCCCGCTTTGAAGGTGAGCAGTTGATCGAGGCGCTGACCTCCAGCATGACCTTCGACATGCGCGCCGTAGACGCCTATGGTCTGTTCGACGCGGAACTGCGCCCGCTCAATGGCCCGATAACAACCGTACCTCCGAGCCTGCCGCTGGACGGCAAGATTCATCAGTTGAGCAATTGCGTCGACTCAGAAGATCCGCACATGCCGCAGGATACCTGTGACGCGGTCGCCAGCCAGACCCGCGACGGTCACTGGCTGGTCCTGGTACGCGATAACGGTTCACTGTTTGCTGTGACCACCCTGATCTTGCGCGCCCTGCTTTGGGGACTGTCACTGACGATTATTCCCGGCATCGCGGGTTGGCATTTGTTGAGTCGCCGACCGCTGCAACGCATTCGCGGCATTCAGGCCAGCGCCGAGGCAATCGTTGCAGGCGATCTGGGTCGGCGTCTTCCAGTGTCGGCGCGCCGCGATGAGCTGGACATGCTGGCGGTCATCGTCAACGCCATGCTGGATCGCATCGAGAAGCTGATGAATGAAGTCAAAGGCGTCTGCGACAGCATCGCCCATGACCTGCGCACGCCTCTGACTCGCTTGCGGGCGCAACTCTATCGCATCCAGCAGCAATCACCGGAGGACTCCCTGGTTGCAACGCAAATGGATCAGGTCATTGCCGAGGCAGACACGTTGATGGCGCGCTTTCGCGGCTTGCTGCGCATCTCGGAAATCGAGGATCACCAGCGTCGCTCCGCGTTTGTCGAACTCGACCCTGGCGAACTGCTGCAAGAGGTCCATGATTTTTACCTGCCGCTGGCCGAAGAAGGTGGCGTCAGCCTGTACCTGCGCGTGGAAGATCCGTTGCCACCGCTACTGGGCGACCGCGCTCTGCTCTTCGAAGCATTGGCCAACCTGCTCAGCAACTCGATCAAATTCACCCCGGCCGGTGGCAGCGTGATCCTCAGTGCCAGAGCGGATGGCGACATTACCTGCCTGGAAGTCCAGGACTCAGGCCCCGGCATTCCTGAAGCCGAACGCCAAGCGGTGTTCCAGCGTTTTTATCGCAGCGAAGGCAGCACCCAGAAACACGGCTTTGGCCTCGGATTGTCAATCGTTGCGGCGATCGTCAACCTGCATGGTTTCACCCTGCACATCGGGACCAGCCCGTTGGGTGGTGCGAGGTTGAGCCTGGAGTGTCGGCAGACGGTGGCGTTGGTGTGACCGCGCGCGATAACAACAGTTAAATTGGAACTGTAGGAGTGAGCTTGCTCGCGATGGCGTCAGGTCAGACGGTAATTCTCAACAGGTCTACCGTTATCGCGAGCAAGCTCACTCCTACAGGTCCCCTGTTTGCTGTGCGAAAGCGTGGTGTCAGGGACACCGGGGCGATTCCTACAGGTAAACGGCATTTCAAATCAGATAATGAATATGGACCCTGTAGGAGCGCACGAGCACCGCGAGGCCGCGATGGCGGTGTGTCAAGCAGGACGCTATCGCGTACATCCGGAAAAAGCTGCGGACGAATCGTCAGCGGATTTCCACGCTGTAACGGAAATGGCTGGCGTGCCCGCGCGAACGACGCCACTCCAGCGGTTCACCGGCGTAGTTGCGCGCCAGACGTTCAATCACCACTACCGGACTGTTGACGGGAATCTGCAACAGGCGCGCATGCACATCACTGACCGCCTCGGCTGTCAGGGTCTCTTCGGCATAAGCGACCACCTGGCCGCACAGCGCTTCGTAGATCGGATACAGCAACGGCCCCTGGCGCTGCAGATCGTTGTCCAGCAATGCCTGAAACTGAACACGGGGCAGCCAGATCTCTTCCGCCAGCATGGGCTGCGTTTCAAGCAAGCGCAGTCGCACCATGCGGATCACGGGGGAGTCGGGAACCAGACCCAGGGCCTGGCTGACCACTGACGGCGCGGTCATTGGCTCAATGGACAGGATTCGGCTTTCCGGAACCTGGCGGGCGCCAGCAGCGGACTGAAAACGAAAGAAGCGGAACAATGAGGATTCAAACTGCGGGCGGCGAATAAATGTCCCGCGGCCCTGCTGACGCTCAAGAATATTGTCGGCAACCAGCATGTCGATGGCTTTACGCACCGTGCCGGTGGACAGGCAATACTCGCTGGACAGCGCCGCCTCGGTGGGAATCGCCTCGCCCGGACGCCAACGATTGTTGGCAATCTGCTCGGCCAACTGGTCGCGCAGGCGTTGATAAAGAGGTAAACGCTCATCGCTGGATAATTTGTTCATATTGTTATTTATCTAGTCATCTATATGAATATGAGGCGAAGTATTGTCTCGATAGTCGGGACCGTCAAGGCAACCAGGCGACATTTCTTCGCTCCGTTCTATAAGATGATCGGCGTTTAGCCCTGTCGCTCAGCTAAAGGGTGATCTTTGAATGTGTAGTGAAGCGAGATGATGCAATTGACGAAACTGGATGCCGGACTGGCTGACTGGAACGACCTGCGAAACGCCCGTGACGAAAGCTGGGGGCTGTTGATGGGTAACGGGGCGAGTCTTGCCGTCTGGAAGAACTTCGCATACGACTCGCTGTTCGACCTGTCCCAGACCACTCGCAGCAACCCCATGAGCCGCACCGAACTGGCGGTGTTCAACGCCATGGAAACTCAAAACTTCGAGCCGGTGCTGGCCGCGCTGAAATCAGCGATGCGGGTCAATGCTGCGCTGACCATCAGCTCGTCCTCGCCGCGCAACCGCTACTTCGCCATCAAGGAAGCGCTGATCCACGCCATCCGTTCGGTGCATATTCCGTGGAAGCTGATCGAGGCCAATACCCTCGCCCGGCTGAACAGCGAGTTGCAACGCTACGCGACCGTGTATTCAAGCAACTATGACTTGCTGGCCTTTTGGGCGGTGATGCACGCGCCGGAGCCGTTCGACGACCTGTTCAACGACGAGGCGACGTTCAATCTGCACACGGCCCGAACCAGCTCTGAGGCGACCCGCATCTTGTATTTACACGGCGGCATGCACTTGGTGAAAAACCTCGATGGCACGGTGCGCAAGCTGTTGTCATCGGAAAGTTCGCTGCTGGGCAGCTTCGCTATCAATGCCCTGGACGACGTGCCGCTGTTCATCAGCGAAGGCACCAGCGCGGAGAAGATGAAGCTCATCCGGACGTCGGATTACCTGTCGTTCTGCCATGGGCAACTGGCGCAACACGGCGATGCGCTGTGTATTTTCGGCCATGCACTGGGCAAACAGGACGCGCATATCATCGCGGCGATCCGTCAGGCCAGGCCGAAGCGGATCGCGATATCGGTCCTGCCGCGCAGTGATGCGTTTATCGAATTTCAGAAGCGGCATTACATCGGGTTGTTGGGTGATCTGGATGCCGAGTTGAGTTTTTTCGATGCAAAAACTCATCCGCTGGGCAGTCCGGAGCTGCTGGTTTCCAAAGCGGCGTAGTATTGCTTGTCCACTGACCTTCTAGTCGCCAAAGCCACTCTTACGGGAATGCGCTCCTATCAAACAGACCGGAGCCTCTTCGGCCCGGGTAGGAGCGAACTTGTTCGCGAGGCGGCGTGCCTAGAGAACCGCGTCAAACCCTCTCGCCAACAAGTTGCCTCCTACCTTCGAGCGCGACTAGCCTGAGCGCCTACGGTCGGGGTAGGAGCGAACTTGTTCGCGAGGGCGGTGTGCCTGAATAACCGTGTTAGCCCCTCTCGCCAACAATTGCGCTCCTACCGGTCAGTATTTGCTGCGCGACAGCGCTGTGTCAGGGACACGAGGGCAGCCTACCCCGCCCCCACTCGCCGCACCGGCGCCAACGCTTCAGCGATATGCGCCACCAGATATTCCGCATCCCGCGCCACACCTGAAAATCTGCCGGAACCCCAGGTGTACAGCCACGGCAAGCCAAGGAAGTACAAGCCAGGCTGTGCGGTGATACCCCGTTTGTGTCCAGGATGGCCGCGACCATTGAACACCGGTGCTTCGACCCACGTGAAGTCAGGCGTAAACCCGATACACCACACGATGCTTGTGATACTCGCCTCATTCAGATCCAGTTCGGTGCGCTCCTGCTCCGGCGCCCATTGCGGCGAATAGACCTCACCGGCCGGGGCATCGATGCCGTGCTCCAGAATGTATTTATCGATAGAGCCATTGATCCGGTTATAGACCGCATCAGCGCTGTCGAGACTGTGTTTGAGGTTGTTGGCAAATGTCAGCGTGTTGTCCTGCAGGCTTTGCAGACGTCCGAACAGTTCCATGCCCTCAGCCGCGAAACAACGCAGGTCGATGTCGCGACCGCCATCACGCCCGGTGACGTAATGGTTGGTGTTGTCGCGTACGCCTTCACGCAGCGGATGCGTGTCGACGCCGATGTCGTAGTAGCCCATCTCGGCCAGCCAGTCGACCACGTCCTTCCCGCGATAGAAACGTGCGCAACGGGGAGCATCGCCTACCGCCAGATAGACTTTGCGCCCGGCCAGATGCAGATCTTCAGCAATTTGTGCGCCGCTCTGCCCGGAGCCCACCACCAAGACGTTGCCTTCGGGCAGCGACTCGGCGTTGCGGTATTGCTCGGAGTGAATCTGGGTAATCTGCCTTGATACACGCTCGGCCAGGCGCGGGATGATCGGCGTGTGATAACCGCCCGAGGCGACGATCACCTGATCAGCCGTGAACTCGCCTTTGGAGGTATGCACCTCAAAACCGCCAGCGGCCCTTGGCACTACACGCTGGACCACCACGCCTTCTAGCGCAGGCGCATTCACCGACGCGACAAAGCCCGCTAGATACTCGTTGATTTGATCCCTGGTCATGAAGCCATGGGGATCTTTACCCTGATGCTCCACGCAGTAGCGATACCCTGGCAAAGCGCACTGCCAGTTGGGCGTCACCAGACTGAAAGCATCCCAGCGCTGAGTACGCCAGGTATGGGTCAGGCTGTGTTTTTCCACTATCAGGTGATCGATGCCGTGGGCCTGTAAATAATGGCTGGCAGACAAACCAGCCTGACCGCCACCGACGATGATTACGCTGTGATGGGGTGGTTTGATTGAGGTGAGGGGGTTGGTCATGG
>NZ_JACONW010000073.1 GCF_014357575.1 Pseudomonas folii
CCTACAGAATCCCGCGTTTGCTGCAACACTGGGCCAGCTCCCACGGGGATTTAAGCTAGCAGGCCAGCATAAAATCTCCCAAAGAAACCACATGATGCCGCGCCTACCCCCGATCAACCCGCCCGGCATAACACCCTCTGCGCGCGTTATGAACATGGATGTAGCTCACCTCGGGATTGGCAAATATCTGCTCGATCACCGTTTCCATCGCTACACCCTCCACGACGTCAGCCTCGATCATCATTCCTTCAGCGTCATAGCCCCGCAGCGACAGCAGGCGGATACGCATCGACTCAGGCACTTGATTGATCGTGTCGTAAGTCTGGCTAGCCCCTTCGCGTATGAAAATCGCGTGTGTGGCTCGGTAAGGGGTCATGGCTGGCTGGCAGACGTGATTCAGTAACAGGACCGTCTCGCCAACTTCCGCATCCAGCAATTCGATGCGGTCAGGGAAGCCTGGTTTTTTGTCGACGTGGTAGCGCATCACGCCCAGCGCTTTCAAAGCGTCATCGGATAAACCAAAAAGCGCCTGAAAAGGTTCCGGGGAGAGGCCTGTGATCCGAAAAGTCATGCTGAGCTCCTGCTAAGTGGGAGCCTTTATCAGACCCGCAACCCAAGAGCATCACACCCCGCTTCTTGCTGTCCAATCCGTATTGCAATCAAAGTGACATCTCACCATTCACGGCTTTTCCCCTGGCTTGTGTGATAATCGCCGATTCGCTCACCTTCCTCCGTACAGAGAACTGCGCATGTCCTATCGGGCACCTCAGGACTTGGCCCTCGACCTTGCACTCTCCGCCCTGCTTGAAGCCCAGGTGCGTGATGGGCATTACGCAAGTCTTGAAGATGCACGTCAGGCGACTCTGCGGATCATGCAAGTTCCCGAGGCCGGAGCCCGGGATGTGACGGCCGAGCAAATCGGTGAGACGGCGCTGCATGACTCCATGGACTTTGCCCGTCTTGCCCTTTCGGCGGTAAGCGGCGTTGGTGTCTGGACCTATGAAGTGTCCAGTGACTGTTTCTACTGCGACGCAGGCATCAGCGAGTTGTACGGCATTGACCCGGTACGGGCGGCGAGCGGCATCAAACGTCAGGATTTTCTCGCCAACGTCCACCCCGACGACCTGGCCGCGCTGCGAAAGACCATGGCGGGCGGGCTGGTCAACAGCGGCGATCTCGAACTCGAATATCGCATCATTCACCCTGACGGCTCGGTCCGCTGGGTGCTTTCTCGTGGCCACACCTATTTCAGTAATACCGGCGAACCGGTGCGGCGCACAGGCGTTGGCATCGAGATGACGGCCCAACGGTTGCTCGAACAGCAACTGCGACAAAGTCAGAAAATGGAAGCCGTCGGCCAACTGACGGGTGGTCTGGCTCATGATTTCAACAACCTGCTGACCGGGATCATCGGCAGCCTGGAGATGATCAGGCTGCGGGTCGCGCAGAATCGCGTCGGCGAAATGGACCGCTACCTCGATGCGGCCCAAGGCGCCTCGCGTCGAGCAGCGGCGCTGCCCCATCGACTGCTGGCCTTCTCGCGCCGCCAGACCCTGGAGCCCGTCGCAACCGACGTCAACCGGCTGGTCGCAAGCATGCTTGAGCTGATTCGCAGCACGATCGGCCCTGCCGTGCAGGTGCAAGTCCACAACGACACCCATCTGTGGCCGACTCAGGTCGATCCAAACCAGCTGGAAAATGCCCTGCTCAACCTGTGCATCAATGCCCGCGACGCCATGCCCGAGGGCGGCACGCTGACCATCCGTACCGGCAATTGCACCCTGCAGGCCAAGGCCGCCGCCGAACGGGATTTGCCGGTAGGCGAGTACCTGACCTTGAGTGTCTGCGACACCGGCAGTGGCATGAGCAGCGACGTGATTGCCCACGCGTTCGACCCGTTCTTCACCACCAAACCCATGGGGGAAGGTACCGGCCTGGGCCTGTCGATGATCTACGGTTTCGTGCGTCAGTCGGGCGGCAGCGTGCATATTCATTCGATCATCAATGTGGGCACTACCATGACCTTGTACCTGCCAAGGTCCCGGGCCGAGGCCGCGCCATCCGATACGCCGTTTGCCCTGCCCCCGCCGCCACTGGCCGAACGCGGCGAAACGGTATTGGTGGTTGATGATGAACACACCGTACGCATGCTGATTCGCGAAGTGCTGGAGGATCTGGGCTATACAGCCATCGAAGCGGAAGACGGGGCCAGTGGGTTGCAAGTGCTGCAATCCAGTCGACACATCGACCTTCTGGTCACTGACGTCGGCCTGCCTGGGGGCATCAACGGCCGTCAGGTAGCAGACGCCGGACGCAGCCTGCGTCCCGACCTGAAAGTGCTGTTCATCACCGGCTATGCCCACAATGCACTGGGCTGGGGAGAACAACTGGAACCGGGCATGCATTTGCTGACCAAGCCGTTTTCCATGGATGAGCTGACCAGTCGCATTAAAAGCGTCATTACCGACTGACGTTCTCTGCCGGTGCTTTACCAAACCTTTACCTGATCCAGACCTCCGCTTACATGAAACGGGTGTTTCATACGTCCATGGCGAACCCACTTACTTTCGCCAAAGGAGACACCATGTTTTCGAAGATGACCCAAGTCCTGATTCTGTCCGGTAGCCTGCTTGTTGCCGGGGCCGCTACCGCTAATGAACGCGACGTGATCGTCCCCGTTATCGCCGGTGCAGCCGTGGGTGCGGTGTTGGCTACCGTGATCAGCCACTCAAGCCGGGATCACGACCGCCCGCGCTATCAGGAATACCGGCCGCAGCCTCGTTACCAGCCGCAATATCAGGCGGTACGTTACGTCCCGGTGCGTCCGGTTGAATACCGCCGCTACGACCCGCCCCGTGGCGGCTATTACGACCACGGTCCCCGCCGGGATTATGATCATGGCCGTGGCCGTGACCGCTGGTAAGGCTTGATCTGCAAGCCGCTGTCATCTGGCAGCGGCTTTTTTCATTCTTCGCATTCCGTCTCCGGGATCGCCTGTGTATGATCGCCACAGGCCAATGCTGCCTGCCGCTCGCTCCCATCGGGAAAGGTGAAAGCATGTTTTCTTCCGAATCCTGCCGCATCTCTTGATAGTCCAGGTTTGGCAACGCGAGCACCAGAAAGCCTAGACTCCAGGAGCTTTCATGTTTTCGATCGAACAAGCCAAGCAAATGGCCAAGCGTCTGCGCGCTGATCTGGCCACGTCCAGTCAGGAAATATCCCACTCTGCCGCACTCGAACTGGTCGCCCATCAATTGGGCCACAAAGACTGGAACACCGCGTCCGCGCTGCTCACCCAGGAAGTTGCCCCAACGGGCATTGCCTTCGACAAATCGATCCCTATCCTGCGATCGTTTGACGAAACCAAAGCACGGGAGTTTTACCTGGACTTCCTCGGTTTCAGCGTTGAATTCGAACACCGGTTCGAAGCAGATCTGCCGCTGTATCTGGGGATAACCCGCGACGGCCTGCAATTGCACCTCTCCGAACACCACGGGGACGCCAGCCCCGGTTCGACGGTATTCATCCCGATGCAGAATGTCGAACTGCTTCGCGATGAATTGCAGGCCAAGCGCTATGGATACGGTCGGCCGGACATCGTCGAGCAAGGCTGGGGCAAAGTGCTGGAGGTTTACGATCCGTTCGGCAATCGGCTGCGGTTTTGTGAGGGGTGAAACAGGCAGCGCCCTAAAACAGACATATAAACTTCTTACTGAAATATCCTTTGTGTAGGAGCCAACTTGTTGGCGAGGCGGCGTGTCAGTCATTACGTCTCGCGAACAAGTTCGCTCCTACCAAGGACGGGGTATGCCAGATTTATAGCTGATCAACAGTCCTCCCCCTCACCCCAAAAAACACACCACCCGTCCTGCTCTTTAAACATTCTTGGAATTTATCCGGGAGCCCCCGCCTCAGACCTACATACCAAGAACATTTGTAGGCTGCCTTATGAACTCTCTGCGCAATTTTGCTGATCGCCTGAACCCGGCAATGCATTCAGATGCGGATGCCAGAACCCTCTACCACCAGCTGTTGAGCGATCCCCAGCAGGTGGATACCCGTACGCTTCGCCAGTTTCTCGAAGTCCACCTTCACGAAGCCCGGCAATGCTCGGTGGATCTTCCTGAAAATCTCGGCGACATGCCCGCGTGGATGGAGGGCAAGGCCAGTGTCGTCGCCAGTGCATACAGAGAGTATCTCGAAGGGCGACATGCCGGAGCTGGCAGACAGTTCTTCGGAAACAAGGCCCACGCCCTTTATTTTCTGCGCCAGGTAGCGCCCACCAAGCTCGTGGACGGGGCCTGGCTGTATGCAGCGATAAAACACACGGACGATTGGCGCTATCACGGCCTGATCCGTACTTATCTGGAAGAACTGGGAGACGGCGATCCCGCGCTGAACCATGTGGTTCTGTACCGCAAGCTTCTGGCCGATCACGACTGCGCGCCGACTGAACCACTGGAAGACGTGCTGTACGTACAAGGCGCGATTCAGCTCGCACTCGCACAACTGGGCGACGAGTATCTGCCAGAGCTGCTCGGGTACAACCTCGGCTACGAACAGCTTCCGTTGCACTTGTTGATTACGTCGTTCGAACTCAACGAGCTGGAAATCGATCCGTATTATTTCACGCTGCACGTCACCATCGACAACGCCAGTAATGGGCACGCTCACAAAGCGGTACAAACCGTTCTTGACCTGTTGCCGACCGACGACACCCGGGATGAATTCATTGAGCGGCTGCGCGCTGGCTATGCCCTGAATGAACTGGGTACCGGCACGAAAGAAGTCATTGCCAGCTTTGATCTGGAGAACGAAGTCGTGGCCATGCTGGAGCGCAAGCGTTCCTTTGGTCAGTACATGCACTCCGATTATTGCCGCCTGGACGGGCTGACCATCAACCAGTGGCTGGGCGAGCCCGGACGTAGCCGAGCGTTCCTCACCGTTCTTGAAAACAAAGGCTGGATCAAACGCAATCAGGACCCGACCCAAAGTCGCTTCTGGCAACTGATCGACGGCCCGGGAGCGGTGATGTTTGGCGTGTTCAGCGGTTATGAAATGCAACTGCTGCGGGACTGGATTGCTGGGGATTGGGCTGACGAAAGTGCATCGGCCAACAGCAATCCGTTTCGCGCACGGTTCCGGCGTCGGGCGACTCCCGCCTCGGTATCAACAAAGCAGCTCAAGGCCAACGGTTCAACTGAACGACTAATCAGCCTGCTGTCCCCTTCTCAACACTCAACGCCTGAGGGGCTGATTGCTACCCGGGCATACTCCAGTCAACTTGCTCAAGGATCTTTAGCGTGATGGACCACACCACTGCATCGTCGTCGTTTACGGACGCCACCAATATTGAAGAGCAGACCCATGATCTGGCACTTGTCCAACTGGGTCGCCGACTCCAGGCCGACGAGTACAGATTCGTTACGGTGACGCCGCTGACCCATCAGCGTAATAACGAGCGCGAGCAAAACCGCAAGGCGCGTGACCTGCGCGATATCTTTGGCTGGAACCGGCCGTTTGAAACGCAACTGCTGCCAGAGGCGGAAATTAAAGCGCTGTTGGCCAGCGGGATCATCCGCGCACATGCTGGTTTGTTGCTCAGCGAGGTGCGCTGGTCGAGCTTGCAGGACCTGCTTTTCGTGCACTCAGGTTTCCCGACCATTTCAAACGATGCTGTCTTTTTCGGTCCCGACACCTACCGCTTCGCCCAAGCCATTGAAGAGCATCTGAGAACCTCGATGCATCCAGTGCGAACGGCAGCAGATATTGGTTGTGGTAGCGGTATGGGAGCCATCCTCATCGCTAAATCCAGACCCCACGCGCAGGTGCTGGCCCTGGACATCAACCCGACGGCTCTGCGGTTTACTGCGGTTAACGCTTCGCTGGCCGAAATCGAGAACGTGCACGCCTGGCACAGTGATTTGCTGGAAAGCACTTCCGGCGAGTTCGACCTTATCGTCGCCAACCCGCCCTACATGCAGGACAGCCAGAAACGAGCCTATCGCCATGGTGGCGGACGCTTGGGTTCAGAGCTTTCGGTGCGCATCGTTGAGCAAGCGATGGACCGCCTGGCGCTGGGCGGTAGCCTGCTGCTTTACACCGGCACGCCGTGGGTCGATGGGGTGGATCTGTTCCTGGAACACGCCCTGCTATTGATTGATCGCCCAGGTTTCGCGTGGTCATACCGCGAGATGGACCCGGATGTATTCGGTGAGGAACTGGAGACCGAAAACTACGCTCAGGCAGAACGAATTGCTGCAGTGGTGTTAACGGTGACCCGGACGGCGTGACGGATCCTGGCAAGACGGAGATTGTTGCGTGGGACCGGATTCATCCGGGAAGGCGGCGTTTCTGATTGCGCAAATCCTGTGAATTTACCGGCCTCTCGCGAATGAATTCGCTCCTACCGGTTGGACGTGGCCTCGGGCTTGTGATGGACTCGTGGGACCGGATTTGTCCGGGAAGGCGGTGTTCCTGATTACGCAAATCCTGTGAATGTACCGGCCTCTCGCGAATGAATTCGCTCCTACCGGTTGGGAGTGGCCTCGGGTTCGTGATGAGCCCGTGGGACCGGATTCATCCAGGAAGGCGGCGTTTCTGATTGCGCAAATCCTGTGAATTTACCGGCCTCTCGCGAATGAATTCGCTCCTACCGGTTGGGCGTGGCCTCGGGCTTGTGATGGACTCGTGGGACCGGATTCATCCGGGAAGGCGGTGTTCCTGATCATGCAAATGTTGTGAATGTACCGGCCCCTCGCGAATGAATTCGCTCCTACCGGTTGGGCGTGGCCTCGGGCTTGTGATGGACTCGTGGAACCGGATTGATCTGGGAAGGCGATGTTTCTGATCGCGCAAATCCTGTGAATGTACCGGCCTCTCGCGAATGAATTCGCTCCTACCGGTTGGGCGTGGCCTCGGGTTCGTGATGAGCCCGTGGGACCGCATTTATCCGGGAAGGCGGCGTTTCTGATGAGCCGCTCAATCATAAATAATCTTCTGGTAGACCGGGGTTTGCTTAGCACTGTGTTTGATACGCCGCACCGAGCTGCCGGTGATCAGTTGCCCGCCCAGAAGAAGATTGCCACAAGGCGATCGCGGTTCGAAGAGGCGCTGTCTTAATACCCTGATTGCTTCCGCACCCAACTCATCGCGAGGAACGTGGAGTGTAGTGAGAGGTATGTCGTTGATGTCAGCCAGATTGAAGCCATCCATGCTCATGACCGAAACGTCCTGAGGCACCTTCAAGCCCGCACTCTGTAGAGCTTTAACAGCACCGGCTGCCATGAAGTCGCCACCGGCAAGAATCGCGGTAGGTCTGTCATCGGGTGCGCAATCGGCAATAAATGCCGCCACCCGCGCTTCCGCCTCGGCACTGCCGAAGCCCTCAGTAATGATCTGATGGTTCGCGTCGACAAACTCGAGATTTTGCTCCTTCCAGGCATCGCGAATGCCGCGCATGCGCAGGTCCATCGTGTAGCGCCTGAGGCACTGCAACGTCAGTACGTTTCGATGGCCCATCTGAAACAGATAATTGATCGCAAATTGACCGATCAATAAGTGGTCGGGCGATATGGAAGGCAGGCGCATGCTGCGATCAATGCAGTTGATCAGCACGGCAGGCTTACTGAGATCAGCTGCAAGTTGGTGAATATGTGGATCATCAATCCCGATCAAAATCGCCGCATCGGTTTCTTTCTGATTCATCTTCTCCAGAAACAGCGATGCGTCGCTGTCGACTTCCTCAAGTTCGCAATAACGAACTCGAACATCATGCTGTGCAACCGCCTGCGTGATGCCTTGGATAACCTTGTAGTAGAAGATATCCGAGCGGACATTAAAGGCACGCGAGGGTGCAAAGATGGTCAGCCCGTTAAGCAAAAAACGGCCATTGGCGAGGTCTTCCATTACTCCACGCTGACGCGCCACCGCCAGCACTTTCTGCCTCGCCGCTGCGCTGGTATTTGATTTACCGGCAAGCACTCGGGAAACCGTCGCGATCGACAATCCCGTCTGCGAAGCGATCTCGGTAATGCGCAACGTTCCCACCGCGACTGATCCATTGAGACAATTTATGTAAAAGCTTTCATATCAGAAAAAGGCCACAAGTCCTAGCGTACTTTGATATCAGCCAATCAACCCGCCATGAAAATGTAAATTTATACATCGTTAATTCTGTACGGGGCACAAGCTGTTGCCCTAGCGTAGAGCCTCTAATAAAAACAAAACGCCGGAAAATCCGGCACAGGCGAAGAATTGATGACCATCGATATCGACCGCAATGCTCGACTTTCGGCCAAGCGAAAATTCATCCCGCACCTGCGTTGGTGGATGCTCTCTCTGTTTCTACTGGGCGTCACCGTCAACTACATCACCCGCAATTCACTGGGCATATTGGCTCCGGAACTGAAATCCACGTTTAGTATGTCGACTGAACAATACTCGTGGGTGGTTGCCGCTTTTCAACTGGCTTACACCCTCTTCCAACCGATATGCGGATGGTTGATCGATGTTATCGGGTTAAAACTCGGCTTCGTGGTGTGTGCCGTCATATGGTCGGTGATGTGCCTTTTGCATGCCGGCGCAGCGAGCTGGGTACATCTGGCGATCCTGCGCTTCTTCATGGGTGCCTCGGAGGCTGCCGCCACACCCGCGAATGCCAAAGCAATCGGCGACTGGTTCCCCAAAAAGGAACGGCCTATCGCTGCAGGCTGGGCTGGTGTCGGCTTCTCATTGGGGGCCATGTTAGCGCCGCCCATCATCTATCTCGCCCACGTATCGCTGGGCTGGCAGGGGGCATTTTTAATTTCCGGTGGCATCGGTCTGGTGTGGGCCGCCCTCTGGGCCTGGCTTTACCATGCTCCCGCCATCCACCCTCGCCTTTCGCCCTCTGAACGTGAACACATTCAACAGGACGGCGAAAAAACCGGCCAGCAAATGCCGTTTTTCAAAGCGCTGAAAAAGATCGGTCGGGACAAGCGGTTTTACGGTATCGCCCTCCCCGCCTTTATGGCCGAACCTGCCTGGGCAGTCATGAGTTTCTGGGTGCCGCTGTACCTGGCCAGCGAACGAGGCATGGACCTCAAGCAAATCGTCCTGTTTGCCTGGGTGCCCTTTCTGGCAGCGGACCTGGGCAGTATCGCCAGCGGTTATCTATCCCGCGCCTACCTCCGAATATTCAAATGCACGCGGGTCAACTCAATCGTTGCGAGTTCGATCACGGGCGCGTTTCTGATGTTTTCATTAGCCGTCATGACTCAAGTGAAAGACCCCTATGTGGCGATCGCGCTGATTTCAGTCGGTGGTTTTGGTCATCAGATTATCTCCTGCATGTTGAGCGCACTGGTGGTGGAGACCTTTGATCGGGACGAATTGGCGACGGTTAACGGCATGCGGGGTTCTTGCGCCTGGATTGCCAGCTTTATCTTCTCGCTGATCATTGGGGTCAGCGTCGACAAAATAGGCTTCAACCCACTGTTCATCGCCATGGGGCTCTTCGATTTTATAGGGGCAATTTTCATGATTATGTTTATCGCGGACCGTAGCCAATCCAAACCCAAGCCCAAATCTGAAGTGGTGCACCCACAATGAAATCACTCAAAACCTGGAAGTTGCACGCTCAGCAACAAGGCTATGTCGAGCTGCTGGTCGAGGGCCGACACGTGTTCCGCATCTATATGCTCGAAGACGGTTTGGCCCGTGTCCTGCTGATGCGCGAAGGCTCATTGGCACTGGATAGAACCTGGAGCATTGCGCCGAAAGAAGATGTCGCCTGGGAGGGACGCTCTCGCGACTCTGTAGCCGATTTTTCCTTGCCCGCGTATCAGGTCGAAGCGCTTCAGGACCGACTGATCATCAACACCCAGACACTGCGCGTCACCGTGCATCAGCCGCTGTGGTTGCAGTGGGAGTTCCACGACGGACTGGACTGGAAGCCACTGGTTTCGGATCGCCCCACCGGTGCCTATTCGCTCAACGCCCATGGTGATGGCGTGGAGCATTTCCAGTTGCGCGCACCTGAACACCGCTACTATGGCCTCGGCGAAAAAACCGGCGATTTGAACCGCACCGGCAGACGTTTCGAAATGCGCAATCTTGACGCCATGGGCTACAACGCGTCGAGCACCGACCCGCTTTATAAACACATTCCCTTCGTCATTACCCATCAGCAAGACGCAAGCTTCGGGATGTTTTACGACAACCTGAACACCAGCCTCTTTGATCTGGGCAACGAGCTGGATAATTACCACCGTCCCTATCGCCGCTACAAAGCGGATGCGGGGGATCTCGACTATTGGGTCCTCGCAGGCCCCCGCGTACTCGACGTGACCAAGGCCTTCGTCCGCCTGACCGGACGCACATTGTTCCTGCCTAAATGGAGTCTGGGCTACAGCGGCTCAACCATGCATTACACCGATGCCGACAACGCTCAAGAACAGCTACTTGGATTTCTGGATCTCTGCCGTCAACACGAGATTCCTTGTGACTCATTTCAGCTGTCGTCCGGGTATACATCGATTGGTGACAAACGCTATGTATTCAACTGGAATTACGACAAAGTCCCGGCACCAAAGGCTCTGGCGCAAGCGTACCGTGATGCTGGCGTCAGACTGATTGCCAACATAAAACCGTGTCTGCTGCAGGACCATCCACGCTACTCCGAAGTGGCCGAGCAGAGGCTGTTTGTGACCGACTCGGAGTACGACCAGCCAGAACGGTCGGTTTTCTGGGACGACGAGGGTTCGCACCTGGACTTCACCAATCCAGAGGCGATTCGCTGGTGGCAGTCAAACGTCACCTCACAGCTTCTGGAAATGGGCATTGATTGCACGTGGAACGACAACAACGAATATGAGGTGTGGGACGGCGAGGCACGTTGCCAGGGTTTTGGCCGCGAGATAGCGATCAAACATATCCGGCCGGTCATGGCGCTGTTGATGATGAGAGCCTCGCTAGAGGCGCAGCAGCGATTTGCTCCGTCAGAGCGCCCTTACCTTATCTCTCGCTCGGGTTGTGCCGGGATGCAACGCTACGTTCAAACCTGGAGTGGCGACAACCGGACCAACTGGAACACCATCCGCTACAACACCCGTATGGGTCTGGGCATGAGTCTGTCGGGGTTGTACAACGTAGGGCACGATGTCGGCGGGTTCTCTGGCAATAAACCAGATCCCGAGCTGTTTGTTCGCTGGGTGCAGAATGGCGTGATGCACCCCCGTTTCACGATCCATTCCTGGAACGAAGACGGCACTGTAAACGAGCCATGGATGCATCCCTCGGTAACTGATGCGATCCGTGACGCCATCCACCTCAGATACCGGTTGATGCCTTATTTCTATACCTTGCTGTGGCAGGCGAGTCACGAAGACGAGCCCATCCTGCGGCCAACCTTTCTGGACCACGAGCACGACCCGCAGACGTTCGAAGAGAACGACGAGTTCCTGCTGGGCCGGGACATACTGGTTGCCAGTGTCGTGGAGCAAGGTGCACGCCAGCGCGAGGTGTGGCTACCCATGAATGAGACGGGCTGGTGCGACTGGCACACCGGTGACTGGTACGAAAGTGGCCAATACGTGTCTCTCGATGCGCCGCTGGAGTGCTTGCCATTGCTGGTACGTGGAGGCGCTGCCATCCCCGTCGGTGAATGCCACCAGCTTAACGACTCATCCCTTGATCGGCATCGCGAGCTGGTGATTTTCCCTGCACCTTCAGGCTCCGTCAGCGGGGTTTTGTTCGAAGATGACGGCATTAGTCATGGGTGGAAAAACGGCAGCCGCCTGATGATCAACTGGACCCTTGAATATGGCCCCGATTTCATCGATTTGCAGATCGCTAAAACAGGGAGTTTTCGTCCAGCGTGGGAGCAGCTTGAGGTGTCGCTGAAGGTTGCGGATGCAAGAACTTTGAGGATCAATGGCAATAGCCGAACGACTTTAGGATTGGCCGACATTCCGGATCACGAACTTCATTGATCCGCTGAGATACTGCCCTCTCGATCCAGGAGGGCGGACTCAAATGGAATGTTCAAGACTTTTTTATCGTTGCATGACCTTCCCGCAATGAATGCCGACTCGCGAGAAAATCTATCGCTCAAACAAACTGATCAGCGATTGTTCTGAACCACGTTGAAATAATCGCTTCGGCGCAATCGCAAACTGTAGACCCATACCACAACCAGAAGAAGTGCCTGCCCGGCTGATGGCAGCACATATATGACCCTGTTGAACATGCCTGAATGTCGATAAAAAATCTCCGGCATCATGACGGGGGCCAGGAACACACCGAAGAACAGGGCCACCAACAGATACCCTGATGATTTTTTGCTACGAGCCCACAACAGCACACTACCCACCATCAACAAGATGAAGATCATAACAACCGGAAACAGCTGGTAGATGGGAAAATCGCCAAACCACGCACTTTCCCAACCCTCGGTCACCAACCAGTAAGCGATCTTGAACGCAATAAAAAAGCAGTAGAGAACGGCGACAGCAACCAGAATTGGCCGCTGGGCTCTTCGTGCCGGTTGCTCGGTAAGGTCCATCTTATTGATCCTGATAATGCGAGGGGCACCCATTATGAAACGACATTACGGTTTTGAAAATCCAAAACAGCGATTGCGTACCAGACGCAGGCTGTGAATCCCTCTCGTCTTGAGGTCTGTTCTGGCATATCTGATATGGACGAGCAGCATATGCTTAACGCGACGCTAACGGCCCAGGCTGGCACTTAACGCCTGACAAAGAAGTTATCTACCCGGAAAGCAGTAGCGAACGCAAAACCCTCTACTTCGACGAGCGCTGGAGAAGCTCCGATTACAAACCGTTCACACCAGGACCCTGGGTAATACGGCATGGCGACCATTCAGGACGAACGCATTCGTAGACTCCAGCTCAAGAAAATACCAATGTATGAATTGATCACTTTTCTGTAGGAGGGAGCTTGCTCGCGATGCGGGCTGTCATTAACACCCGATTGCCATACAGGACAAAGCTTAAAGCCAGATCGGCACAACAGACGCAACCAGCAACGCCCCCAAAGCCCCATTCAAAACTCGCCATTGACGCTCACTCTCCAGCAACCTTGACAGGGCCAACCCAGCAAAGCACCACAACGCCAGCGACCCCATCGAAAACATCCCAAATATCAAACCCAGCAACAGCGCCAGCGACCCCGCCCCTTGGGTCAGTGAAGCAAACGAAGCAGCAGCACTGAACGTCATCGCCCAAGCCTTGGGGTTTTGCCAGAGCAGCCAGATGCCCGCAAGAAAACTCCCAGGCCTTTCACTAGTCCCTGCTGTGCCAGGCTTACCCCGCCGCGCGACCTGCCAAGCCAGCCAGAGTAGATAAAGCGAGCCAACCAGTTTCATTGCCAATTGCAACGAGGGTGCAGCCAACACAAGACCACCCAAACCGCCCGCCGCTGCTACAGCCATCGTAGCCAAACCAAACGATATTCCGCATAGCAACGGAAGCGAGCGCGCCCAGCCAAAGTTTGCACCAGATGCCGTCGCCAACGTGGTCGCACCACCCGGGCTAATAGTGGCGACCAACACAAAGAGTAAAAGCGGCAATAGAGGTTCGAACATAACGAGTCTTCCTGGAGGGTCTCGACTTAATACCGAGTTGCCGACTAGCATGGAAGCTAATGTTTCTAATCCATTGCATTACGAGTGCTTATGCCATGCGTGCTCTAGACCTTGTGCTCCTGCGCAGCTTCGTCGTAGTTGCCGAACAACGCAGCATGACCGCCGCAGCTCAACTGCTGCACGTCACCCAAGGCGCCGTCAGCCAACAGATTAGAAGGCTCGAAGAAGTGCTTGGCGCAGCACTACTCATCCGCGACCGACGCGGCATCCGCCTCGCACCTACGGGAGAGCGCCTGTTCATCAAAGCCCAGCAAATGCTCGCGCTTAACCAGCAGATCTGGGCCGACGTAAACAGCGGTGCCATACAGGGCCAAGTACGCTTGGGCGTGCCGTACGACCTGGCAGGTGCCTGGATTGCGCCGGCGCTCAAATCGTTTATCGAAGCCCTTCCCCAAGTGGAACTGTCCTTGAAATGCGGCGCGTCAACAGACCTGAAAACCGAAGTCGACAACGGCTCACTGGATCTGGCGATCATCGAAGAAACCGTCGCCGACGCTAGTGGCGAATGCCTGTCGATCGAACGTCTTGTCTGGGTCGGCGCCAGCGGAGGAACCGCCTTTCTTAAAACGCCATTAGCGGTATCTCTGGTTGCGGATACCTGTGCGTTTCGCGAGCCAGTAATTGCAGCACTCCAGCAGCAGGAACGGCAATGGAAGATGGTGTTTGAAAGCGGGAGTCTTGAGACTACTGTGGCGATGGTTAACAGTGATTTGGCGGTGTCGGTATGGTTGAAGTCTGCGGTGCCACCGGGCTTGGAGATTTTACCGATGGAGGCGCGGCTGCCAGAACTACCGGGGTTTGTGATTTCGCTGCTCCGACCCAAAGGGACTGCGAGTGCCGCAGTTGAGGAGCTTGTTCGTTGTGTTCACGGGCGAGTCCGATCTGGGTGACAGGAGCCTGGGGCTGAATGCAAAACCCGATTGACCCAAGCCCCTTTGGAGGTTTCAGGATTCGCCGCCGAGTCGAGACAGGCTTGCCGCAAGTTCGTCCTTGCGGAACGGTTTGGAAAGTCGCGGAATATCGGCATCAAGCCCCTCACGTTCGGCATAACCCGAGACCAGAAGAATCGCAGTTCCAGGCCGGGAAGTACGGACCAGTCTGGCCAGATCGGTGCCACTGATGCCCGGCATCAGGTGGTCTGTGACGAGCAGATTGAATGGCTGTCCGGCGTCGAGTAATTGCAAAGCCTCCTCGCCTGATGCGGCCTCAATCACGCGATAGCCCAGGTCCGCCAGCATGTATGAAGTGCTTGCGCGTACCAGTTCTTCATCGTCGACCAACAGCGCAACGCCACGCACCGATTGTCGCTCCGGCGCCTCGACGATGCGCAAGACTGCTGCGGGTACGGTCATGCTGCGCGGTAGCCAAAGCTCAACGTTCGTTCCCAGGCCGGGCAAGCTCTGAAGGGTGAGCGCGCCGTTCAACTGGGATGCCAGTCCATGCACCATCGAGAGGCCGAGCCCCGTTCCTTTGCCGACACCCTTGGTCGAAAAGAACGGCTCCACAGCGCGGGCGAGCGTCGCCGCGTCCATCCCCGTGCCGGTGTCTGCAACAGACAGGCAAAGATATTCGCCAGTCGGAAGCCTCGAGCGATGGCTGGCACTGACCCACTCAGTGCTTGCAGATATCCGCATCGTGCCACCCTCAAGCATCGCATCGCGCGCGTTTACGGAGAGGTTCAGGAGCGCCATTTCGAGCTGGTTCGGATCCGCCATCGCTGCTGGCAGATTCTCCGGAGCATCGACGACGACTTTGATTTGCGGACCCGTGGTGCTGGCCACAAGATCGCCCATGTCGCTGACCAGCTTCGCAACGTCCACCGGAACCGCCTGCAGCGGTTGACGACGAGCGAAGGCAAGCAACCGCTGCACGAGTGTTTTCGCACGATCCGCCGATTGCAGGGCACCTGAAATCAGCCGCTGTTCTCGCTCGCCGCCCACGGCTCTTCGCTGAAGCATGTCGAGGGTGCCAACGATCGGGGTGAGCAGGTTGTTGAAGTCGTGAGCTACGCCGCCGGTAAGCTGCCCCATTGCTTCCATCTTCTGACTCTGGCGCAACGCTTGCTGGACTTCTTCCCGTTCGGCGATGGCCTGGGAGATCCTCGCTTCGAGCGTCGCATTGAGCTCTCGCAACTCCTCCTCGGCCGCCTTGCGGGCGGTGACATCAACCACGGTGCCGGTAAAGCGCAGGCAGCGGTCGGCCGCATCAAATACCGCCCGGCCCTTGGCCGCTACCCAGCGAACAATGCCATCCTCAAGGCCAATGGTGCGGTAGTCCACTTCGTAGAGGGCACGGCGCTCAGGGTCGACGGCTGCTGCGAAGGCCTCGCTCGTTGCTTCCCGGTCATCGGGATGCAAGCCGTCATAGAAGTTCTGCAACGTGACCGGCACATCAGCGGAGATGCCGAACATGGCCTTGGTCTGTGGCGGCCAGATGAGCGTGTCATGAACCAGGTCCACGTCCCAGAAGCCAATATCAGCATTTTCCACGGCAAGTCGCAGTCGCTCCTCGCTTTCGCGCAGGCGCATCTCGGCGCCCACCCGTTCGACATGCGCCCAGCAACGCTCGACGACTTCCCTGACCAGGGATATTTCGGATAGCTGCCAGTCCCGAGGCTGATCTTGATGAACCGCCATCATTGCCGTCAGTCGGCCATCCTTCACAAGCGGACAGCAAATGATTGCGTCGATGCCGATGGCTCGAAAGGTCTCAAGGCCTTCACCGCGGCCAAGCTCTGCGACGACGTCACGTATGATCAACGTGCAACCCGCACGCATGTCATCCGCAGCCCGAGGTCCAAAAAGGTCGAGGCTATAGGCGCCAACCGAACTCTGGATACCGGGCGCATTGTAGTCACTGCGAATCCAGAACCGGTCGTGGTCGATGTCCACATCCGCATAGGCGCAGCGCGATACGTTGAGCTTGCGGCCGAGCAATTCGGTCGCGGCAAGCATCGCGTCTTCGGCATGCTGGATATTGAAAAGCCGGTTGTCGAGCTCATCGAAGAAGCGCAATCGCGACGCGCTCTCTTGCAACGCCGCCTCCGCCTGGTGCTCGGCCGTACGGTCGCGGAAGATTTTCACAAAGCCGCCATGGTCCATGGCGAGGGGCATCATCAATCCCGATCCCCAGAAGCGCGTACCGTTTTTGCGAACGTGCCAGCGTTCATTGACGGCACGCCCCTGCTCCCCGGCAACTTTGAGTTCATTGTGGAACACCCGCCCGGCCTGATCGGTGTCTGTGTAGAAAAAGTCGCCATTGCGACCCTCTACCTCCTCGGCGTCGTAGCCGACCACACGCTGGGCACCGATATTCCAGCTCGATATCGTCCCGTGCGCGTCGAAGGTGATAATCGCGAAGTCCTCTGCACCTTCAACGATCTGGCAGTATCGCGCCTCACTGACCCGAATCGCAGCCTTCGCCCGGGCACGGTGCACGACGATCCCCACTGTCTGGACAACGAAGTCAACGATCTGAATATCCGACGACAGCGGCTGACGCGACTCATGGTGATACATGACAAAAGCGCCGAGCTCATTGCCCTGCGCCGAGCGTATAGGGAATGACCAGCAGGCGTGCAGGCCATGTTCGATGGCCTTCTCCCGGAATCCGGCCCACAACGGGTCGTTCGCGATGTCAGACATAAGCAATGGCTCGCTCCGGAACGCCGGAGTGCCGAAAGAACCCGGGTTGCGGCCGACAATGACGTCTTCTACGGCGTCATTGTAGGCGTCGGGAAGGCTTGGGCCTGCGCAATGCTGCAACTGCTGCCCTTTCTCATCCAGAAGCAGGATGCTTCCCAGGAAACGGGATGTGGACAACGCTTCCACCTCGAGAACGATCGCATCCAGTGCGACGTTGAGAGGCGTCTCTTCGACGGCCAGTTTCAAAATACGATTCTGTGCATCGCCCAACGCAGCAGCGCGATTGCGTGCCTGGGTGAGGCGCGCATTCTCAATGGCAATCGTCGCCAGGCGTGCCAGACTTTCCAGCCTTTTGATCGTATCGGGATCGTGATCGCGAACATCCGACCAGTAAGCCCCAAGCGCCGCGACCGAAATAGGTTGGCCTATAGGCACCATCACCATGCTGCGCACAAAAGTTGGTGAATAGGCGTCCTGAGGGATGCGCGGATCGAGCCGGACGTCACGGATGGCGACCGTCTCGCTGTGATGCATGACCCACCCCGAAATGCAGTGGTCCACCGGGAAAGTGAGACCTTGCCAAAGCGGTGACACTGCATCTTCCGCGACATAAGAACAGCGTCCGTCATGTTCAATGACGACCGCAACGCCTTCCGCTCCGACAGCGGCACGCGCCGTGTCGCGAAGCACGGCGACGACCTCTTCTACAGACCGCGCCATCACCAGTCGCTCACTGGCGTCCAGCACATGTGACAAGCGCTCATCGACGCCTGGAACTACCGGAACAGATGGCAAACGGATCTCCCAACGACGGCCGCAAAATCTATGTTCCACGGACGGGATTAAAATGAATGATGCTAAAGAGACACTATATAGACCATCCCGTCTCGTCGTGCAGAAATGCGACCATCGAGCATCTCGCTAACGTACTTCCAGTCTTATGCCCCGGCAAGCGCAGCCGCGATAGCCTCGTTGAAGGCCGGGATATCATCCGGAGTACGTGAAGTGATCAAGGTCCATCCATTGGCCTGGCATTGCTTGACCTCGGCATCAACCCACCCTGCCGCACCGGCATTTTCCAGATCGAGCTTGACGCTCGGGTATGAAGTGAGGGTCTTGCCAGCGATCACACCAGCGTTGATCAGCAACCACGGCCCGTGGCAAATCGCAGCGATGACCTTACCCGCATCCGCGAATTCCTTGACCAGACGCTGAGCATTCTCATCCAGTCGCAGCGTATCAGCATTGACCGTGCCGCCTGGAATCACCAGCGCATCAAAATCCGACGCCTTCAGCCCGGCCAGCGCAGTCTGCGACTCGACAGTGCGATCTTTCTCTGTGTCTTGAACAAATGTCTGGGCAGTACCGCCTTCACTCGAGCCATGGGTGACCGAAGCACCCTGCGCTTTGAGCGCTTCCAGCGGTTTAATCAGTTCGTCCCGCTCGATCCCCGTGTTGGAGGTGATGAACAATACGTTTTTGCCTGCCAGTTGGTTACTCATAATGGTCACTCCGTCCTCTTATCAAGGTAATGAAATTGAGGCGTGCGGGTGGTGATTCATCCGACGCGTTGAAGATGGGAGGCCAGAGCGGTTTTGAAAGTTCAGCTGGATTTATATTGGTGTGATTGGGCGGGCGAAGCTTGAAGACAAAGTCCCGGTTAACTGTGCGACGTGTGGTGTGGTTTTCGACACGCACATTGACCAGCGTCCAAACCTGCGCAACGATCTGGCACTACTCACTGCCGAGGCACTGAACGTTGAATCATAAAAAACTACTGGGCTATCTGCCCGGCGATCTGGTTGAGCCGATCACCCATGACGTTGCGCGGGTGACTGCATGGGAGATGCTTGGCCCTGAAAAAATCCCCCATGAGCTACTGACTGCCCAAGTGCTTAAGAAGGTGTTCTTGCGTTGGGATTGTGTGTTGCAGGGCCCCCGCGATGAGGCCAGCCCACACTACAAAGACCTGGTGTGTCTGACGATGGCGGCCGTGCTTCATCGTCATGGATTTCAAGACGAGGCATTGACCCAAGCTGCGCTGGAGGCGGTCGACAGGCTTAATGAGCAGGTCGTGCTGAGCGATACCTTCGAACGCAACAGCGATGCCATCAAGGCGCTGCTGACTTCGCCACCGACACCCTTGGTACGACGCCCGTCGTTCGACAAAAACGTCACGTTCTTGCGAGAGGGCGACGTCCTTTCAGTACAGATCGGCGAATGGTTTTATGCGATCTACGTCCATAGCATCCTGGGTAATCACGAAGCCCCGGTGGTCGAGATTTACGATTTCGCCTCACGCCAGCGCCCAGGGCCTGAAGACCTCCGGCACTGCAAGGCCAAAGGGCAGCGCTACAATGACGGCGTGATGCGTATCGCACAGCACGCGCCTTATGGGCTACGGGATGTACCGGACAGGGCCAGGCAGTTTCAGATCATCGCCAGCGGCTTGCCCGCGCCCCGTGTCGATCATTTACAACCGTCGATTGGGTTATTCGCCGTAAGTGACCCGTTCACCCTCCTGGAAGAAATACAGCGCGCCTTCGGTCACGATTGAAAGCTCCCCGATTGAACAGCCCCTTAGCGCTGCATCGCCTCCAAGCCAACGCCCGCGACGTAACGCACCTGCTCATCGGTATCCTGTGTTGCCCGGCGTAGCGCCTCGATGGCCCGACGCGCGTCGCCGGGCAGCAAGCCACGGTTATTCAATCCACTTACCGCATGACGACGAATGGCAACGTGGGGTGAAGCCAGTCCGCGCAAGGCTTCGCTGACATCAGCAGTAGTGGTATCGATTTGGTGGTAGAACTCTTCAAATTTCTCTTCAACCGCAGCCCGAACCTCAGGACGTTGATCAAGCAGACGCTCAAGGGGCCTGTAATCCAGCACCGGTGGCTGCACGCCTCGCCAGCGGAAACTGTCAAAGTTAGCGCAGATCCCCGCGACTGCGACGTCGGGCGCTTGTTGCATAAGCCAGTCGACGTCTTCAAGGTAACCCAAAGCTTTCGCGCACCAGTTGCGGGTCGGTTGCTCATGGGCTTCAATCGCCTGTCGGCGCAGGGCCTGGATCACAGGCTCATCAGCAATGCCGGCCAGCCCGAGAATTCGCGCGGCAGCGGTAGGTTCTTTATGCCTGTTGAGCTCCTCGATAAGCGCTGCCTGTGCGGGACGGCCGTTGGCAATCAACCACGGCTCTGCGTCTTCCCCGGAAACACCATCAAAACAATGTAAGCGGCTGACGTAAAACGCGGCCTGCTCGGCGAGCGGCAAGGCAGCGACTTCGCGCAGCTGGTTTTCAATGGCCAGTTCGACAGGGAAATTCTCCTCGAACTGCTGGCGCGTCATGCTGCGCTTGGCCAAGGCGGTATAGCCACCAAAGTCATGAAAAATCACCACGAAGCCTGGCGTCACACCAGGGTGCCCACTGAAATGGCGGCCCAGCGCCCTGGCGGCACGGCTGACGGTGACCAGAAAGCGTCGCTCCGCCGCTTGCCATTCGCGCGGACGAAGCCAATTGGCATAGGCTTGCAGCTCATCATCAAGCGGCTTGAACTGCTCAGTCGCGCAGATTTCCCAATCCCAGCGCCAGTCCGCCGGGTTCCACTTCACCGAACTGAAGCTTTCATCGTCGTCATCAGGGAAGTCTTCGCTGAGCGCCTGCAGGCTGTTTGCCCCAAAGCTGGGCAGCGACAGAACGCCTTCTTCTTCCCGGTAGCTGGCATGAAACGCTGCGGCGTACACAGGGCTGCCGCCTTCATCGAGCAGCGTTTGCAATGTTTGTCTGGCGGCGTCGAACAGCGCCTGTTCCAGAGCTTTCCAATTCATCATTCAGGTCCTTGCTGAGAAGTGAGCTCAGCCCAGCAGGTCGAGCATGCCCTCAAGGGTGCTTTCCAGACGGGCTAATTCGATATGCGTGCCATCGCCATATTCGGCGGTACGCAGCGCACATTCAATAATCACCGCGAGCCCCAGAGGTGCTCGATGGCCGGGGTATTTGCGCAGCCTGAGTTCGACCCGGGTCGGGCTTAGCCAAGTGCTGCGGTCTGCTGACCACAGAGGATCCTTGAAGCTAAACACCTCGTCCCCGTTTTGGGTATCGATGATTTGCGGCGGGAACAGCCAGTGCGAGTTGCCCGCCTCCCACGGGGTCGCCTGGACTTGATAGCGACCGTCGGGAGACAGGGACAGTATTTCAATGTCGCTCATGAATGTGCTCCTGCAACTGTGCCTGAGTGACTGGAATCACGGCGCGCCGAATATCATCGTCCAGTACATGCCGGCTTCGCTGTTCGGTTTCGAGGGACTGCTGGTATTGATTGAGCTGACCAAAAACGTTAATAGAATCAAGGTCTGTGGCCGGTAGGCTTACCTTGGAGCTTGAGTTGTCTCTCTGTTCATCAACACATTCGACGCTCCTTTCGGCCAGAAGTGGACCTTCGATTTCAAAGGCAAGCATCTGCCGTAGTAGGATGCAGCTTTAAGCAAACGTAGCCTCGTCATGGATGTTAAAGCGCTCGAACAAAGCAACGTCTTATCGATCACAGTGGATCAGGCCCATCGATATTTCGAGATGGTTGTTAGCGCGGACGACGAGACCAAATACAAGCTGATGGCATGGAACGCCGACGGCAATGAGCTAACCATCCGGCTTGGCGCTCTTCATGTTAACAATTCGAGGGTACTTGGAGAGCTTGAAGGGATAAACATTGTTGAGAACGTTCTATTCCTTGAGGGGGATTTTGGGGATATGGCTATCCATGCGACTACGGTTTTGGTCGAAAAGCTGATGTGACTATTTCGCGAGAGGCCCGTTTTGGCGGAATGCAGCTCTCCGTCTGCGAAAGCACTTGTCCTGACACACGCCAGCCTTTGGCAGTTTGTAGCAAACAACACGTAACCATCTCAACTTCCCCAGATCCCGTGGGACCGGATTCATCCGGGAAGGCGGCATTAAAAGCGACGATGATATGGCGGATATACCGGCCTCTTCCCGGATAAATGCGGTCCCACAGGTCTGAACGGCCGCAAGATCTCTTATAAAAAATCACGTATTAACAGCGGTTTCTCAGTCGCAAAAGTCGACTCATAAATAGCGTCATCCCACGCACCACGAGCGAGGAATACATTTGCGCTGAAGGCTCGGGCTTTGCTCAGTAGATTTAGAGAAGCGCTTTAGATATGCCGGTCTAAAAAGCACACATTGCGACAGATCGACACCGGTCACCGTACGACTGACAGACACCAAGCCTGCCAATCTCCGGTGAATCCGAAGCGTTAGTGCGCTGACACGCAGCGTCCAATGCTTCGACAGCGGCGGCTAACTTCAGCCTGCGCCGTCAATTGCAGCTACCACGTCAGATGAGTGTCAGGCTCAAGCCTGCTCATCCTGTTCGTCTTCATCATGCTTGAGCGCAGGCTTCATACCTGGCTGAGGTGCGTGCTCGGCATTCGGCGCGATTTCTTCGCCGTGATTCTTTTTCTCTTGCTGAACTTTTTTGTCGTGGGCAACGTTACGTGGGTCGGTCATGGGGTTTCCTTGATTGGGCAAATGATTCAAATACCCATCGACGCGAAAAGCTGAATCTGAGCGCCCGGGCAAGATTTGGAGTTCGCTGGGGATAGAGCGTTCAGTGCAATTCAACCCCGTAACTGCCGAGCAATGCCAAGAGAGCAAAGATCAAATCAGTGCCACACCGTCTCTGGGTCTTTAACGATTGCAGAAACCTTAACGCTTTATTCCGCGAGCAAGGTTTCTGCAATCCAGTTGCAAATCATCCAGGTATGGACTGATATTCACTAGTTCCATTAGATCCAGCAGCTCTGCGGAGGCTGTCCTTATCGACCGCCACTCGTCATGATCAAATATAAGTCGATCGTGACAGTGGAAAGCAGCCTCAGTAAGGCTGTTGCATCGCTCCCAAATGTCTCGCAGCCGTGTATTGATTTGCGCTGGTAACGCGCTGCCACAGGCTAAAAAAACCTCGTTCAACGGAAGTATCATCATTGACCAGGTTTCACATGCGGGGCAATCCGGGATAATTGTCTGCTGCATATCCGAGTTCAGCGCGAGGAACTCAAGAGCCGGGATTGCATCGCACACCGCAAGAATACGTTTGTATTCATCTTGGCCGTACCATTCCCACAAAATTGTTGAGAACCCCATCATCAAGCTCCAAAAAATCCAGTTTGCTCATTTGCGGTTCAACACCTTGAGTTCGACGACACCGCTAAATTGCGGAAAAGTCTTTTGCAAAACGCTCGACTTGGCTCGGAGTGACTAACAACGAAGCATTTATTTGCCAGTCGCAGTCGTCATCTGATGTTGAACCCAGATAGACGCGCAGGGACACCAAGCCCGGAAAATCAGGATCCAGGCAGGCCGAGAGCGCAAAATCCTCACATTCAGACAGCCAGTCTTTCGAAGCCGCTTCCTCAAGTTGCGCAACCGACGCGAAAAACTCGTCGAGTCGAGATGCTTTATCCGCAGCGGAGCTCCATTCTGATGTAATTTCTGCGCGCAGTTCAGTCCCCGAGAGTCGAACCACAATGCAGCCAGCCCGGTCGCTATACTGCAGGATGGTCAGTGTCAGCCCATCCTGTTGCCTTATTTCTGCTGGCATTGCTGCACCGATGTCACGAAAGAAGTGCCGATATTACTACGTGAACCTGCAGGGAATTCAAAGTTCGAGTTTCAGGTTGGAATGGTGATTTATTCGCTTCCGATTTTGATGGCTTCCTTTTTATACACGCTCGCGGCCAGAATGATTCATAGCACTTCCTCTGCAATCAGCCGCTTTCGTTGGGGTATCTATTTGTCAGCAACCGCCCACCTGAACGTCATGCCTTGTTCCGAAGTCATAAACAATACTTCAGTCATGCTCCTCAAGGTGCCTTATGAGTTTGATACCCGAACTGAACAGCGAAGCTCATGTGCTGATATGCGGAGCCAGTCGAGGTATTGGCCTGGCACTGTGCGCGGCCTTGCTTGCTCGCGATGATGTAACTCAGATATGGGCCGTAGCGCGAAAAGCCAGCTCCTCCACAGAACTGGCAAAGCTTGCGGAGCAATATGGCGACCGTCTGCAACGAGTCGACTGCGACGCGCGTAATGAGAAATCTCTCGAAACCCTCGTGAGCGAGACGCTTGAAGGATGTGATCACCTGCACCTTGTCATCAGTGCGCTAGGCATTCTTCATCAGGACGGCGCAAAACCAGAAAAGGGTCTGGCACAACTGACCCTTGCGGGTATGCAAGCCAGCTTTGCGACCAACACGTTTGCTCCAATCCTGCTGCTTAAACACCTGCTCCCGTTATTGCGCAAACAACCCTCTACCTTCGCGGCGCTCTCCGCCAGGGTTGGCTCGATTGGCGATAACCGATTGGGTGGCTGGTACAGTTACAGAGCCAGCAAAGCGGCGCTCAACCAGTTGCTGCACACGGCCAGTATCGAACTGAAACGCCTGAACCCTGCCTCTACTGTTCTGGCAATACACCCAGGCACGACTGACACGGATCTGTCCAAGCCATTCCAGGCGACCGTGCCTGATGGTCAACTGTTCGAACCGGCTTTCTCGGCAGCTCGCATTATTGAGTTGGTAGGAGCACATGGACCGTCCGACAGCGGGACCTTTTGGGCCTGGAACGACCAACCCATTGTCTGGTGAATTTTTTCACTCACAATCCAAGACTATGAAGACCTGGCGACATATGAATTTGGCCCACGAAGGCATCCGAGAGTTTCTTATTAATGGCGTCGTTGTGGGTGATCTTCCTTTACCCACGCACTATGCCCAATTGGATCGTATTGATGATTTTCAGGCTGGCTTCCGCACCGACGGGAATACCGGCGAAAGCCTGATATCCAAAACTGACGGTGAATGGAATCCCGACTGGTATGTCCTCGCGCTGACCGGGCTGGATGATCCCGTTTTTATTGCCGCGACCGAAGCTTCAAGCGGCTATCCCGTCTATACCGCAGTCCACGGAGCAGGCCGGTGGGACGCGATACAGATAGCGTCGAGCCTTGTGGCTTTTCGCCGTTTGCTGGAAGCATTGGCAGAAGTGAAGGATGACACCGTCGAATTCAATCGCTTGATCATGGCCGAGATCGGCTCTGGGAATCGGTACTGGCGTGAAGTCATCGATGCGCGTCAGGAAGCAGAGCTGCTGGAGCAATCCACACCCGAAATCAATGCCTATGATCCGGCTGATTTTGAAAGCGGCGACTTGATCGTTACTGCCTTTGGTCCTCATAAGCTCAAGGTCATTCAGTTGATCAGCAAAGCGGGCAAATTGTCATTGAAGGAAGCACTGGCACTTGCCGACGCGCCTGAATTCAAGGCAGGAAGAGGCAAAAGACTTCAACTGCGCCAATTGCGCGACCATCTGGAGGCCTTGGGCGCAACAGTGGAGTTTCGGCCCGATTGACAGCTAAGCGTATTCCCGACTCGCGCACGTCCACCGGCCGTCAACGTCATTTAGCTTTCGAAGAATGGGATCGAGCGATGTACGTATTTGTGGTCAGGATGTATCGGGAACACGATTGCCCTTGCACGTCCTTATAAGCGCTCATTCGTTCAGTATTACCTCAGCCAGTCGCGACTAATGGCTCGTCGTTGAGCTAAAACCAGATACGACCCTACAAACCTTTACGGAGAAAGCCAGATGTCACGCCGCATACTCATCACAGGAGCCAGTATCGCAGGCTGCGCCACCGCTTGGTGGCTGGCCCGGCAGAACTGCGATGTCACGGTCGTCGAGCAGGCGCCAGCTTTTCGGGACGGTGGGCAGAATGTAGATGTCCGGGGTCCGGCCCGGGAGGTGCTGCGCCTTATGGGGCTTGAGCAAGCGGTTAGAGATCACAATACTGGCGAGCGTGGAATAGCGTGGGTCGACGACCAAAACAAGACCATGGCTCGTATTGACCTGGCGGATATGGAAGGAGACGGCCCTACCGCCGAGCTGGAGATATTGCGCGGCGATTTGGCCCGTATTCTTTACGAAGCATCATTGCCTCACACCGAGTATCGCTTTGGGGAGCGCATCACTGCTGTTGTGCAGGATGAGAAGGGAGCGATTGTCAGGTTCGAGGGCGGCACCGAGGAGCGCTTTGATCTGGTTATCGTAGCCGAAGGCGTTGGCTCAAACACCCGCGATATGGTGTTCCCCGGGGAGAACACACCACGCTGGATGGATCTGGCGACTGCATTCTTCACCGTGCCACGCGCCTTGACGGATAGCGAGACCGCACGTTGGTATAACGCTCTCGGCGGTCGAAGCGCAGGCGTTCGCCCCGACAATTGTGGTACCACCCGCGCCTTCTTCAACATTCAGGGGCAACGACACCTGGCAACCGTCAGGACTATCGCCCAGCAGAAGGCTTTTCTGAAAACGCATTTCCAAGATGCGGGATGGGAAGTGCCACGCTTGCTTTCGGGCATGGAGGCAGCCGACGACTTCTGGTTCGACGATCTGCGCCAGGTAAAGATGAAGCGATGGTCGGCTGGTCATGTGGTTCTCACCGGCGACGCTGCCTGGTGTGTCACCCCACTGGGAGGGGTTGGTGCTTCGCTGGCCCTTGTAGGTGCATACGTGCTGGCTGGCGAACTCTCGAAAAACGATCGTCATTCTGCTGCTTTTGCAGCTTACGAAAGCATCCTGCGACCCGTTGTCGAAAAGTCGCAGAGCATCCCAAAGATCGTCCCCCGCCTGACCCACCCTCGCAGCCGTTTGGGGATCACTTTGCTCCGTGCCGTGCAGCGGATTGTTGCAAGTCCTGTTATTAGCAAGCGTGCAGCGAAATCGCTTACTCCAGCTCTACAATCGTTCAAACTCCCGAGTTATTAGCGGCACTCCGGGTTGGAAACAAGTTTGAGGGAAGAATGACCGAGTTGATTCACGAGGCTGATACGTTGAGCTCGTTTCCCGCCGAACAAGATGCTGTGAGGTTGCCAGGAAAAAGTACAAATACGTTGAAGTGGTATCCGTTAAATCGATGTAGAGAACGCAACTGGCCCGATGAGTTGAAACGTCGTGAGCTGGGGAAGCCCTCTATCTGGGTTGACTCGGTAGTGGTGTCAACGAACAGCCCGTCACTTGCGGGTAAGTCTGGCAAACCAGCATATTTTTATTTTTGGGCTCAAAGCCGTGATCAATCATGCAGCGTTGGACTTTGGC
>NZ_JACONW010000074.1 GCF_014357575.1 Pseudomonas folii
TGAGCGCCTGCAGGGGTCCGGGTTGTGATTTAACCTGGCACTCAGATAGTGCTCGTTTGCAGTTTTGAGTTCTCCACCCGGCTTGGAACATCTGCAGCCACAGACCGCTGTTGCAGCCAGTAACTGACACTCGCTGACAGCCACATGGCGTAGGTCATCAATTCGATCCCTTCTTCCACAGCCGTTTTGGCCTGGCGTGCATAACCGTCATCCAGAATCAGATGCCAAAGCGCGCCCATGCCGAATACCCGGGAAAACACCAGCACGCATAATCCGGTGGACAACGTACCGAAGGCCGGGGTTTTGGTGAAGGCAGCCAGGGCTCGCAGGGTGTCCTGACGATTCGTCGAGTTGAAGGCAATGGTCAGCGACGTGATGGCGATCAGCAGAAATGGCCAGCACCAGGCGCTGTGGCTGATGGGGTCAAAAAGACCGTCGAGTTCTCTCATCAGCAGACAGGCAAAGAAGCCTGCAACCAAAACCTTGAAGCCCCTCTGGCCGTCGTTTGCAGGTGAAAACCAGAAGAGCAGGGCGCAGGCGAACAGCATTATTTCCTGAGAGATTTCAGTAAATGAAGTCTCCAGCAACTGAGTATCAAACACGGCGATGTCCAGCCAGATCATCCCGAAAACGATGCCCGTCAAAACAAGCTTGAACAGGAACATGAGCGACGCATTTTTTAAATCTTTGAAAATGAGGGGCAAAACGAAAGCTCCAGACTTGCGAGGCAACTTGATAATTGCGGTTCGCAAGGGGACGCTATTTCATTAATAATTTCAAATGCTTCCATTGATTGTCGGAATTGATGGAATTCATACTACATGTCGACATCACAACGATAAGCCACGTTTTTCTGGGTGTTTAACAAGGCTTGGCGCTCGTGCAATTTCGTATTGATATTGTCCCAGGCAATACTGCCCAACGGCACTCGAAGGGGTAGTACATCCGCTTGTGCGATGGCGATCATTTGCTGAGCGATCTTGACCGGGTCGCCCATGTGAGGGCTGAACTCGCCACTCTGAAGGCGATTGCGCAGCTCGCCCACTGGACTGTGTTCATAAGCGGCGGACGGTTGCGCACTGTCAATACCGGCAAGGAAGTTCGTGGCCGTTGGGCCCGGCTCCAGCAGGCACATCTCGATGCCAAAGTGGGCGACTTCCTGAGCAACTGCTTCGATAAAACCCTCCTGTCCCCATTTGCTGGCGTGGTACAGGCTGAAGCCCGGATAGCTGATCCTTCCGCCTTCGGAACTGACTTGAAGAACACGACCGCTTTCTTGTTTGCGCAGGTGAGGTAACAGCGCCTGGATGAAAAAGATCGAGCCGAGCAGATTGGTCTCGATCTGACGTCTGATCTGCACCGGCGAAAGCTCTTCCACAGCCCCGAAGGTCCCGTAACCGGCGTTGCTGATGACGATGTCGATACGACCCAATGCCTGAAATGCCTCGGCGACGGCCGGGGCGATGCGCTCGCTATCAGTCAGGTCCAGTTGAATGGGAGCAAGCAGCTCGGGATAGCGATGCGCCAGATCATCCAATGCACCGGCATTGCGGTAGGTTGCGGCTACCCGATCGCCGCGTTCTAGCAGCGTTTCGGTCATCAGGCGGCCGAAGCCGGAGTTCGCACCGGTAATAAACCATGAAGCAGGCATGTTGATGTCCTCATTTGTTTGTGGATTCCAAATCAAGCATGGGACGGGCATGCTGTTCTGAATAGTCCATCAATCACGAACAGGCTGATCGAAAATTGCCACTAATCAATGCTCTTAGCCTGAAAGGCCTGCGCATGGCGTTGGCCGTCGCAGAAACCGGCAGCTTCCGCAGTGCCGCGCGATTGCTTGAAATGGCACCTTCGAGCCTCAGTCACGGGATTACCGAGCTTGAGCACACTCTCAAGCTGCGCCTGTTTCATCGCACAACACGTAGTGTCGCGCTGACGCTGGAAGGTGAGGCGTTCCTGTCCCGAATTCGCCCGCTACTGGGTGACCTCGAAATTGCCGTCGACGAGATAAACCAGCAACAGGACGGCAGCATCAGCGGTGAGCTGCGCATCAATACCCCATTCGCCGCGGCACGTTATCTGTTAAAGGAAGTTGTGCCGGAGTTTATGACGCTCCATCCGGGCATTGAGCTCGAGCTACGCCACGAGGAGCGGCCGGTGGACATCGTCGCTGATGGCTGTGACGCGGGCATTCGGCTGGGCGGCAGTGTACCGATTGACATGATTGGCGTGCCGTTTGGCGGCAAGGCACGTTTCGTTCCCGTGGCTTCTGCGGACTATCTCCAGCAATACGGTCGTCCCGCTCACCCGGCAGATTTGATGGCGCATAAATGTATCCGGATCAGAATGCCCAGAGGCGAGCGCTATGCCTGGGAATTTGAGCGCAAGGGCGAAAGAATCGAGCTGGATGTTCCGGGCTCGCTGACCGTCAACCGCATGGCCCTGATGATAGAGGCTGCCGAAGGTGACCTTGGCGTGGCGTTTGTCCTGGAGCAGGCTGTCGCGCAAAGTCTGGCTGACGGAAAGCTGCAATTGTTGCTGAATGATTGGTGCCAGGATGAGCCAGGGTTAATGCTTTATTACCCGGGGCGACGAAATGTGCCTGCGCCGTTGAGGGCCTTTATCAGCTTCATTCAGGCGTTGGGGCGCTGAGCTTAAATCAACTTGTTGGCGAGGCCGCTATTGTGTTCTGTCCGATGCACCGCTTCGCGACCGTCGTAACCTCCGATGGCTCCTACAGTAAATCGCGTGGTGCCAGAAATTCCGCATGTGCTTCGAGTTGTGCAGTAAACGCTTTATCTGTAGGAGCTGCCGAAGGCTGCGATGGCGGTCTGTCAGCCTGGTGCGTCTCCATCAGACTCTATTGGTCAGCTTATGCATCATGAAACGGTGATCCGCCGAGAACAGGCGGCGGTAGGTCAGCAATACCGCGCACACCGTTCCCAGTGCTGAAGACGCGGCGATCAGAAACATGATCACGATCTGGTAGCGCACGGCCTCGGCGGGTGATTGTCCGGCCAGAACCTGACCGGTCATCATGCCCGGCAAACTGACAATGCCCACCACACTCATCTGATTCAGAGTCGGGGTCATGCCGGCTCTTACGGCTTGCCGTGCTGCCATTTGAGCGGCTTCCCAGCGTGAGCCGCCCAGTGCCAGGATCATTTCCACATTACTTCGGCCTGAAGAGAGTTCCTGCATCATGCGCTCAATACCCAGCGACACGCCGGTCAGCGTGTTACCCAGGATCATTCCCAGAATTGGAATAGCGTATTGCGGTTCGTACCAGGGCCGAATCTGGATGACCAGCAGCAAGCCGATAGCCGTCACCAGCCACGAGCTGCCCCACACTGAAACGATGCTGTCCACACGACGCCCGGCATAGGTCCGCTTGCCTCTTCCGGCAGCTGAAATACCGGCAATGAACGTCATCAGGCACATCAGCGGCAGCACGACATACCAGTAGGCAAACTCGAATACCCAGCCAAGGATGTAGCCGATAGCAAGCAGCTGGACAACGGTCCGGATAGAGGCCCAGATCAGCTGGCGCTCAAGCCCCAGTTTCAAACCCAGAGATAGCGCCCCGTTGATCAGAATCAGGCACGCGGCGATGGCGATGTCCGCAGCTGACAAGCTTTGATAGTTCATGTGTTACCCATAGCCGTCAGCACACCTGCGTGCATTTCAAGTCTGATATTGCTCATCCGTTGCGCCTGATCGAGATCGTGCGAGACCCAGATATAAGCGCGCGTGGACGCCGCGCCACCGTTGAACCAGGTGTTGACCAGTTTCTCTACATGGCTGGAGGACTGCGGGTCCAGCGCAGCCGTGGGTTCATCCAGCAGCATTACCTCAGGATCCAGTTGAATGGCGCGAATCAGTGAAACCACCTGCGCCTCGCCTCCGGAAAGGTCGTCAGCGGTTTTCAGCAAGAAGGTTTCCGGTTTGCCGACCTGACGCAGAAGGTCTTTGACCTTCTCGATATCAAACTTCTGTTGTTTGAAAATATTCAGGCTGTAGGGAAAACGCAGGTTGTCTTCAACTGTTCCATCCATCATGGAAGGGCGCTGGGCAATGTAGCAAACCTTGCTGCGGTATCCGGGGATCTGCGCGGCCTGAACGGGCTGGTCGTGCCAGACCACTTGACCGGAACCGGGCGCATCCAGTAACGCCAGCGTGCGCAAAAAGACGCTTTTACCTGACCCCGACGAGCCGGTTATGGCGACTCTGTCTCCGCCACTCAAAGTGAAATTCACCGGGTAGAGAAGGTAAGCAGCGCTGTTTAGATCCATACGACTCAGTGCGCACGCTTCGACCAGTCGGGCGCCTTGAGGGCTCAGCGAGACGGATGAGGGCAAGTACAGACTCCAGAAACGACAAGGTGAACCGCCAAGTTTGCTCGTGCCCGGAGGATAAGCACAAGAAGCAGGTTCCTTAACGTGGTCCTTGCATCTTGTAACCCATTCCATGAACGGTATGCAGTAACGGGATATCGAACGGTTTGTCGATAGTCTTGCGCAGCGTATACAGGCTGGTGCGCAGACTGTCTGAGTCAGGCGTATTGCTCCCCCAGACGGCTTGTTCGAACTCCTTGCGTTTGACCACCATTGGGCTTTTTCGCATCAATAACTCGAGCAGCACCATGTTGGTGGGGTTGAGCTTGAGTAGTGTTCCGCCTCGCCTGATTTCCAGCGAGTCCAGATCGTAGGTCAGGTCATGGATCTTGAGCACGTTCTTCTTCATGCCGGTTGAGCGCCACGTTACTGCCTCAACCCGTGCATACAACTCCGAGAGCGCGAACGGTTTGACGATGTAGTCATCGGCACCGACGTTGAAGCCGGTCAAACGGTCTTCCAGTTGATCACGTGCAGTCAGCATCAGGACAGGAACCTGCTGGCGGGCGTCTTCGCGCAGCTTTCGGCAGAGCAGATTGCCGTCCATGCCGGGCAGCATCAGGTCGAGGATGATCGCGTCGAAATTGCCGGTCGTTGCCAGATGCAGTCCCGTCAGCCCGTCCAGCGCGCCGACGACTTCACAGCCCTTGAGCGTGAAGTACTCCGAAACGTTGGCGAGAATATCTTTATGGTCTTCGATAACAAGTATGCGCATCAGGCTCACATTATTTTCTGGTCTACCGGGACAGGGGTGTTTCTGTCCCGGACATGACGTTTGTTATTTGTTGGCCAATACGCCGTCGGCAGTACCGTTTCTGCAGCCGGCAAACATATCCAGCGACGGGTCGTAAACGTGAGTATGCACCTTCAGTAAACCCAGCATCGAATGGAACAGGTTGTCCTGGCTCAAGGACGCGTTTCGGGTCTGTTGCAGGCACCCCATATCAAGGGCAAATGACTGCTGATAGCTATCGGAAAACCAGACCATCATCGGCACATGCTTTTGCTGGTCCGGAGCGAGCATGTAGGGCGTGCCGTGGAGGAACAGGTTGTACTCGCCCAGCGATTCGCCATGGTCGGAAAGGTAGATCATCGCGGTGTCTACGTTGGCCTGGTTACGGCGCAGGATATCTATCAGGCTCGCCAATACATGATCAGTGTAGAGCAGAGTATTGTCATAGCCGTTCACGATACTTTCCCGGCTGCACTTGTCCAGCGCATTGCTTTCACAGACGGGGGTGAATTTCTCAAACTCCTTCGGATATCGTTTGAAGTATTCCGGGCCGTGGCTGCCCATTTGGTGCAGTACCAGCACCGTGTCTTTGTCCAGGTGCTCAATGAAATTCTGCAGCCCCTGCAACAGGATTTCATCCCGGCACTCACTGTTGGCGCACAGCTCAGGGTTTTTCAGCTTGCTGACATCCTGCAGCGTAACCCGGTCGCAGGTGCCTTTGCAGCCGGACTGGTTGTCACGCCAGATCACGTCTATTCCGGCACGCTTGAGAACATCCAGTAGACCTTCCTCGGTTTTTGCCGTGGGCGCGTCGTAGTTCTTGCGTCCCATATTGGAAAACATGCACGGTACCGACACTGCCGTTTCAGTCCCGCAGGAATGGACGTCCGTGAAGGCGATCACGCCTTGTTCTGCTCGCAACTGCGGAGTCGTATCCCGGTTATATCCGAGGATGCCGAAGTTCTCGGCGCGGGCACTTTCGCCTACGACCAGTACGGTGAGAGATTTACGTGGGCGCTGTACCCAGGCACTGTCTCGGTTGGCATCTTCGCCGATTTTCAGAAAAGGTTTTTGCGCCGTAACCACTTGTTCACGCAGGTAGCCAAGTGAGGCACCAATGTAGTTGCTGGGCACAACCATTAAACGTAACTCGTGGTGGTTGCGGAATAGAGACGATAACCCTTGATAGTTAAGCAATGCGACGCTGCCAATGACGGCGGCGCAACCGAGAGTGACGAGTGTCTTGCTGATGAGTTCGCGGTGCAGCGGGCGATAACTGATTGGCGTTTTCCATAACAGCAACGACGGCACTATACCCAGCAGTAAGATGTAGAGAAAAAGTACGGGTGATAATAAATCTCTTACTTCAGTCGCGTTGGTTTCGGCAAAGTTTCTCAACATGCCTGCATCAATCAGTACCCCATAACGTCCCATAAAGTAGGCGACGCCCGCACTGATCATGAATAAGGCAATCAGTACCGGTTTAAATGTTTTGCGAAATGCCAGCAGCGTCAGCGTGATGTTAAAAACGCCGAACAGCATGATCCCGAACGCCAGACGCAGCACCGCGTTGTGGTCGGTAATACTCACGAGGTGTTGCCAAAGGGTGCTGTTGAACCCGAGTAACAGGAAAGCGCTGGCGAGCGCCGTCGCAACCTCGGGGCGAAGGTATTTGATTTTAAACATGTGATTCCGCTTCACTGAATTAGGGAGGTCGCTCGGGTGATTGAGCATGGTGTCTCCAATGGCGCAGACTCTAGGCAGGGAATCATCAAATTTTTGTGAAAAACATGCCAATAAAAGGTGGGTGTACTTGTAGAAATTAATGCTAATTGTTATCAACTGAACGGCGGCTGAATAGCTACATTTCTGCGGGCTGTTTGCGACTTATTTTTCACATCGTTTTCACTGCTCTCCCACGTTGTTACTTTTAGGCTTTGCTCACAGTACGACAACTTCAGGGGGGCGACGCCTGACGGTTGCCATGGTCTTTTTGCAGGAGCGAAGGCGTGAGCACTACCCTGATCAATGAATCAGTTATTCCCGGTAAAATCTCTTTCGCGGCTATGTTCAGCGGCCGTTCAGTAATAGCCGTGGCGGCGGCTATTTTTACTGTGGTATTAATTGTCTGGTTTTACAAAGCGACTCCCGTTGTCGATCTAAGTATTAATAACAACTTTAACAATTCTAAATTGTATGACCGCTGGGTCCGGGGAGATGTGGTGGTCATGGTCCGACATGCAGAACGTTGCGATCGCTCCGGCAACCCCTGCCTGGGGAGTGCGGATGGCATCACTGTCAACGGCAGCCAGTCAGCGCGTGCAGTTGGCGTCGGCTTGCAGCAAATGGGCCTTGGAAACTCCCGGATCATTGCCAGCCCGCTAACCCGCACTCGCCAGACGGCTGATCTTATTCTAGGCCGAGCTGTGCCGACCCAGAGCTGGGCCAGTGATTGCAGCAGCGGCTTTAAAGACGCTGTTCTGGCCCACAAGCAAGTCGCACAAAATCTGGTGCTGATTACTCACAGCGGTTGCATCGATCAATTTGAACGCAAGATGGGCGTTCGCGCAGGAGACCGTTCCAGCGATTACGCCCAGGCGGTGTTCGTCAAGGTAGACGGTAAGCATGCGCCAAGCATCATCGGTGCAATGGACGCTGCACAGTGGAAAAACATAACCATCGGGCAGGTGAATTGATGAAGACCCGTTCCGGCTTTTATTCCGTCTATCTGGGCTTGCCCTTGCTGTTGGCGTTGCTGACGTTCCTGGCGTTTGATCTGACCGATCTCGATCGCCTGTTCAGCAACCTGTTCTACGACCCGGTCGCAGGCGCGTTTCCCATCGGTCAAAGTCATCTGTTTGAAAAGATCACTCACAAGTGGGCCCGGATCATTCCGGACTGGACGGGTGAGCTGGCCATTATCGGTGCATTGCTGTCGTTCGTCTGGCCGTGTGTGGAGCGCTATCGCCAGACACGGCCAGGCCAATTTATCGCCCGCTCACGAGTAGCAAGCCCGCTGAAATTTACTCGGCAGCACCGGCTGGATTTCTTTTTCATCATCGTCGCCTTCGCACTGAGTACCGGTTTGATTCATTACCTTAAAAGCCACACCAGTATTTATTGCCCGGTGGAAACAACGCTGTATGGCGGCAAACAGTTGCATAAGGAATGGTTCGAGAATTTCACGTTCTGGCGTGAAGCGGGCGCCGGACGCTGTTGGCCTGGGGGGCATGCCTCCAGTGCATTCAGCCTGTTCGCCGTGTACTTCGTCGCACGCCGCTACCGTTGGCAGCACTCCAGACTGCTACTGGCTGGCGTGACTCTGTTGGGCCTCGTCTATGGCACAACGCGGGTTCTGCAGGGCTGGCATTACCTGTCGCATACCTTCTGGGCGGGCATCTTTGTCTGGCTGAGCACATTTCTGGTGGCGCTATTTTTCTACGGTCGCTCGGCGTTGCAGCAGCCGGTCCGGCAAGGCACAGAGCCTCGGATTGAGCCCATGTCGCTACCCCCGGAGCCTCAACACTTAACAAGCACTGCATCTGTAATCCAATAACGGAACCTGTCCATGGCTATTGCACTACCGCTTCGCGCATCGCGACCTTTTGATTTTCGACTCGCATTAGGTATCCCCATCGTTTTGATGGGGCTGATGTTGCTGCTCGATCCAACGGCTCTGGATTTCTCCATCGCCCAGCTGTTTTATGTGCCGGGCGAGGGCTTTATTGGACGTAAAAGTTACTGGCTGGAAGACATCCTGCACGACCGCGTTAAGCAGGCAGTAATTCTGCTATTCGTTGTGCTGACAATTGCGTACCTGAGCAGCTGGTTTTCTTCCCGGCTTGCTGAATGGCGCAGGCCGCTGGGGTACACCGTTCTGGCGATTGCCTTGACCACTTCCATTGTTACGCCGCTGAAAGTGGTGACTGCCGTGCAATGCCCGTGGAGCTTGAGTGATTTCGGTGGCAGCGAGACTTACACGCCACTGCTCGGCCAGCGTCCGGATACCCTCAAGCCCGGTCGCTGCTGGCCGGGCGGGCATGCTTCTACCGGTTTCTCGTTGCTGGCCTTGTTCTTTGCCTTACGCGACCGTTATCCGCGCAGGGCACGAATTGCCTTGGGGGTTGCACTCGGTTTGGGGGTGATTTTGTCGGTGGGGCGGATGATGCAGGGGGCGCATTTTCTTTCCCACAACATCTGGACTTTACTCTTTGACTGGGTGATCTGTGTGCTCTGCTACCGCTGGATTCTCTATCGTCCGCGAGCACAGACGTCGCTCAATCCTGAATCTATTGAAGCGGTAAGCGGGAAGGGCTGAACATGAAGCGCATGGGAGTCTCGGGTGGACGTGCCGTTACGGTGTTGTCGTTGTTTCTGTCTGTCGCTGTGTTGGCAGGCTGTGAAAGCACCCGAGAGCGACTGCTTGCTCAGGGGTATCCCGCACCCTATGCCAGTGGCTTTGACGACGGCTGCGGCAGCGGTCGACAAGCTGCTGGGGTACTCGGCGAGTTTCGCAAGAACGTGCCGGTCTATCTGGAGGATCGCAAGTACGCCACGGGCTGGGACGACGGTTTCCGCCAGTGTCAGGCCAGCACCATTAGCGACTTTCAGCGCCATGTGGGCATCGACAGCGAGGCGGACCGGGACTGGCAGCACAGCAAGGATCAGGCGTGGAGCAGGGCGATCAGGCATTGACGACGAAGCCGTCACGGTTTTGCGTCGATTGCCTATGGAGGAACTGTGTTTGCCCGCCAGCAGATGTAAGAAGCGAACCCGCTGGGACCGGCTTTGGCCGGGAAGAGAGCATTCCTGACGACCGAATTTCAGCGGCTGAACTGGCTTCCTCCCGGCTCTGGCAAGCAGATTCAAGGTAGCCAGTTCAAAATAACCCGCCTCAGTGCATGATGTCGACATTGCCAGGCAACGGCTCTGCACTGCCATAACGCTTGCTTGTCACTCGGCTGATGATCAGAGCACACAAGGCCAGGAAACCGCCTATGAAGCCAACCCACGCCGAACCCAGGTGATGCACCACGATACTGCCCAGCAACGCACCGGCACCGATGCCGACGTTGTAAATGGCCGAGTGCATGGCGGACGCGACATCAGTGGCATCGGGGGCCAGCTGGATGACCTGCGACTGCATCAGAATTCCGAAGCACAACATCGCCAGCCCCCACAGCGCAAAGACCACGACCAACGTGTAAATGCTCCATGAGGCCCAGAGCATCAGCGTCAGGCAGATGCACAAGGAGCCGATGGCCATGGTGGTCAGGTGGTTGGCGAAGCGGGTGTACAACGTGTTGAAGAATATCGACCCCATCAATCCGGCCAGGCCAAAGAGCAGCAGCATCCAGGTGGTGGTTTCTTCGCTGAAGCCTGCGACCGACTGCACAAAGGTTTCGATGTAGGTGTACGCGGTAAAGTTGGCGGTGACCACCAGCGCCGTGATGCCATATAAGGAAACAAGCGCCGGGCGTTTGAACAGGATAGGCAGGCTTTTCAGGCTGCCGCTGTTTTGGCTCGGCAGCAGGGGCAGCTTTTTGGCCAGCAGAAACCAGATCAGCGCGGCGACAGCGGCGATGGTGATGAACGTCGCGCGCCAGCCCATGCTTTCGCCCAGCACGCGGCCGATGGGAATCCCCAGCACCATGGCCAGCGACGCGCCCATGGCCAGCAGGCTTAACGCCCGCGATCGATTACCGCCAGGGGCAAGGCGCACCGCCAGCGAAGCGGTGACTGACCAGAACACCGCATGCGCCAGGGCAATGCCGATCCGGCTGATCACCACCATGGTGAAATTGGGTGAAAGGCTGAGCACGATGTGGCTGACGATCAGCGTGCCGATCGCCACTTTAAGCAACAGCCGTCGTTCGACGTTGCGAGTCAGCAGCATCATGGGCAAGGACATCAGCGACACCGTCCAGGCATAGACCGTCAGCATCGGCCCCACCTGCGCGGCGGTCATGTCGAAGCTGCTGCCAATGGCATACAGCAGACCCACCGGGGCAAACTCGGTGGTGATGAAGATGAAAGCTGCTACTGCCAGTGCGCCTACACTGATCCAGCTGGTCTGTTGGGTGTCGGCAGAGGTACTCATGAATCCTCGCAAAAAAAATTGGCGGACGCTTGAGCGTTCGAGCGTCCGCCGGGTGTATTACTGAGCCATCGAGCCTGTCAGGCCTGCAAGCTCCTGCGATTAGAGCAGCAGGCCTGAGGCGTTTACAGCTCTTTTTTCATGTGCTTCTCGATTTCTTCCAGGGATTTGCCCTTGGTTTCCGGCAGGCAGAAGAATACGAACAGCAAAGAGCCGACGTTGATTACCGCAAAGACGAAGAACGTGGGGTTACCCAGTGTGTCCAGCGCCATCGGGAAGAGGAATGCCACCGCTGCGTTGAACAGCCACTGCATGGACACCGCTGTACCCGTCAGCAAGCCACGGATCTGGGAAGGAAACAGCTCGGACATGAGCAGCCAGTAAACCGGTGAAATGCACATCTGCATGAACAGCAGGAACAACAGGATGCAGGCGAGGGCGGCGTAACTCTGGGTCAGGTTCTGCGGCATGAATTGCAATACGCAGCCCAGTGCGATCTGGGCCAGGATCACGGTAACCAACCCGGTCATCAGCAAATGGCGACGGCCATAACGGCCGATGGCCCAGATGCCCAGCAGGGTGGCGATCACCGAGACGACGCCGTTACCGATGGTGGCTGTCAAAGCGGCGTTGGTGCCCATGCCGGTAGTCTTGAGAATGATCGGGGTGTAATACATGAAGGCGTTCACGCCCGTGAACTGAGCGGTGAAACCCAGGCCAATGCCGATAAGCAACAGCTTGATTATCCAGCCCTGACGCAGCAGCTCGGAGACCGGCGGACGCTTGCGGGCGTTTTCCTTCTGCGCCTTCATTTCTTCAACTTCGCGCTTGGCCTCCTCAGGCGTATCGCGCAACTTTTCCAGCACATCCTGGGCATCGTCAAAGCGACCTTTGGCGGCGAGCCAGTGCGGAGACGGTGGGACGAAGAAGGTACCGATCAGTAGCAGAAAGCCGGGCAGCATGGCGATAGCCAACATGTAGCGCCAGATGTGCGATGAGCTCAGCAACGCCGCCATCAGCGCACTGAGGACGTAAGCCAGCAATTGGCCGCTGACGATCATCAGTTCGTTACGGCTGACCAGTCGGCCACGTTTTTTCGGGCCGGCAATTTCTGCAATGAACACCGGGACCGTGGCTGATCCGCCACCGACCGCGATACCCAGCACAAAACGCGCGGCAACCATGAACGGAATCGACGGCGCGATGGCAGTCCCAAGGGCTCCGGCGATGAACAGCAGCGACAGCAGGCGCAGCGTCACGCGGCGTCCGTAGCGGTCGGACAGATAACCACTGCCCAGCGATCCGAATGCTGCGCCGACAATCAGCGAGGACGTGATCAGTCCCTCGGTAAAAGCGTTCAGCCCCAGCCCACCCTGCTCGACAGGCAGCGTCATGAAAGGCAGCGCACCGGCGATGATGCCGGTGTCGTAGCCGAATGCCAGGGCACCCATGGTTGCAACGAGTACGGAAATAAATACTAACCTGCGGGCCGAAATATGCTGCCCGCCTTTATCGCCACCTAAGGAGGCGGTTGTGGTGTTTGAGGACATGAACTGCAAATCCTTTGATTGAACGATGAGGCGGCCAGGCAGGGGACATTCCGATGCTTTAACAGGTTGACGGTAAAAGCCCTGCCAGACCGCTGGCTTGAAGGCTTAGGGGGTGGTCAGTCGGGCTAGTTCCGTAAAAACTGGAAACATATTGAATTAGAGGTTAATCGTTTCAGCGTGAGGGGGCTTGAGGCGGGCGTTATTGCCAGGTTACGGAGGAAGCGATAAATGGCTTGCGAGCTGATGAACTGACGTGGGACCGGCTTTAGCCGGGAAGGCTGTAGTCCGATAGAAAGGCTGCGGCAGTACCGGCGCCTTCCCGGCTAAAGCCGGTCCCATACCCATTTTCGCAATCGCATCAGGCACGAATGCGCGCCATGGTCAGGGCATCGGTGAACTGACCATCGCGAACGGCATAATCACGCAATAGCCCTTCGGTCTCGAAGCCGAGCTTTTCATAGAGAATCACTGCCGCCTGATTGTCTGAATAAACAGTCAACTCAACCCTGCGCAGTTTCATCCAGTTATCGGCTACATCCAGTAACGCGGTCAAAAGCTGTTTACCGACGCCCTGGCCTTGCCAGTCCTGCGCGACAGCCATGCCAATCGAGCCACTGTGACCACGGCGGATACGGGAAAACTGCTCCAGAGAACCTTGCCCAATGACGTCACCTTTGTGCAGCGCCACGAGGCTGACCAATCGTTCGTTGCTGCTGTCCAGCCGTTTGCGCCAGATGTCAGCAGATTGAAAAGGCATCTGCAGGACTTGCCGGGCGACTGCGGGGACGTTGTACAAAGCGGTTACGCCTTCGGCGTGTGCTTCAGTAAAGCGTTCGACAACAATGGCGGAGGACGGTGCGCGCATTGGCATTCATTCCTTAAGTGCGGGTGCGGCCCGTCAGTATACGGCAGCTGTCTATAACACGGCTTGTATGGAACCCTGAGCTGAGCCCCCGCAGAACGTTTTCGCGTCCCAAGTGTCAATCTGTGTGCAATAAGCCAGCATCCGCATAAAATGCGTTCAGTGCACTTGTTTGCCAGCATCCAGACTCAGCGGTCCTCTTGCGCTGATTCGGCCGATCATCTTCGTCCTGTGACGCCTTAGCAGTCAGTAAATGCCAATGACCCCCGTTACCAGCCCGACTCCGCGCACGCTTCCCGGCGGCGAGACTGGCGCAGCCATCAGAGCGATTGACTGGGCTGCGACCCCCCTTGGGCCTATGCAACAGTGGCCTGCGCCCATACGGTCGGCGTTGAGCATCATGCTTAACTCCCCTGAAAGCCTGTATCTGCTCTGGGGGGAGGATCTCAATTTCTTTTTCAACGATGCCTATCGACCGATTCTCGGCCCACGTCTTGAAGGCGCCCTGGGGCAGAGCGTCACCACACTGTGGGCTGACGCCTGGGAGCAGGTCCGGCCCGTGGTGGAGCGTGCTTTTGCCGGCGAATCCAGTCGTTATGAAAATCAGCCGATCAGCATGGCGCGCTATGGGGTTGAAGAGCAGACCTGGTGGACATTTTCATTTTCGCCGATATACGACGAGCTCGAAGAGTCGGTGCTGGGCGTCTTGTGCCACACCGTCGAAACCACTGACTCGGTGCGCGTGGACCAACAACTCAAGTCTAGCGACGAACGTTACCGCGCACTGTTCAGCAACATTGATATCGGTTTCTGTGTGCTCGAAGTGTCCTATGCCGGTGATGCGTTGGCGGGCTGCCATCTCGTTGAGATAAACGCTGCCTTCGAAGGCATGATCGAGCTCAAACAGCAGATCGGTCAGAGCCTGCGCGACATTGCCGAAGGGCGACCGGTGCCCTGGTTTGAGGTCTATGCGCGAGTCGTCCTGAGCGGCAAGTCGATGGGGTTCAATGCACCTGCCGTTGCCCTGAACGGGCGCTGGTATGAGATCTACGCCTACAAGGTCGACGAGCACGCACAGAACCGTATCGCGATGCTGTTCAAGGACGTGACTGAAGTTCGGCGTATCGAATCCTCCCTGCGTGATACCGAAGAATTCAACAGCCGGGTTTTGGCCAGTAGCAATGACTGCATCAAGGTCATTGATCTGGATGGCAAGCTGGCGTTCATGAGCGAAGGCGGCATGCGTGTCATGGAAATCAGTGATTTCAATGCGGTGCGTGGCTGCCCTTGGCCTGACTTCTGGCAAGATCAGGGGCATATCGACGCCAAGGCTGCCATCGAAAGTGCGAAAGCCGGTTTGTCAGGTCGCTTTCAGGGGTTTGCCAACACCTATCTGGGGGCGCCGAAGTGGTGGGATGTGCAGGTCACGCCGATGTTCGATGCCGCAGGGGCGGTGGAGAAGATCCTCTGCATTTCCCGCGATATCACCGCAACTCGTGCTGCCGAAGAAGATTTACGCAAGCTCAACGCCACACTCGAAGAGCGGGTCGAGGCCCGCACTCAGGATCGCGACCGTATCTGGCGGTTGTCGACTGACCTGATGCTGATCGCCGAATTTGGCGGCGCCATTACGGCGGTCAATCCGGCCTGGACTCATCTGCTGGGCTGGACGCCCGAGGAACTGGTAGGCAGATCGTTCCTGGAATTTTTGCACCCGGACGATGAACTGAGCACCGCGGCCGCTGCGGCGAAGCTTTCTCAAGGCATCAGCTTCTCCAGTTTTGAAAACCGTTATATGCATAAGGACGGTTCTTACCGCTGGATATCCTGGACGGCTGTACCTGATCAGTCCTACATCCATGCCGTAGGCCGCGATGTCCAGGTTGAGCGCGAGGCCGCTGAAACATTGCGCCGCACAGAAGCCGCGTTACGCCAGTCGCAAAAGATGGAAGCGGTCGGGCAATTGACCGGTGGCGTGGCTCACGACTTCAACAATCTGCTGACAGTGGTCAAAGCATCAACCGATCTGCTCAAGCGTAATCTGGATGAAGAGCGACGTCGGCGCTACATCGACGCGATCTCCGATGCGGTTGATCGGGCGAGCAAACTGACCGGGCAACTGTTAGCGTTTTCCCGTCAGCAGACACTGCGCCCGGAAGTCTTTGATGTAGGCAAGAGCGTCCGGACCATAGGCGAGATGATCAGTTCGTTGACCGGAGCGCGGATCAAAGTGCTGGTCGAGCTTCCTGCGCAGCCTTGCTACATCAATGCCGATGCCGGGCAGTTCGACACTGCGCTGATCAACATGGCGGTCAACGCACGGGATGCCATGAACGGCGAGGGCACGTTAAGAATTTGCGTCGAGGCGGTAGGTCAGATACCTGCCCGCCGGACCCATGCTGCAGTGGTTGCCGATTATGTGGCGGTGTCTTTGATCGACACCGGTTCTGGAATCGCGCCGGACTTGCTGGATCGTATTTTTGACCCGTTCTTCACGACCAAGGATGTCGGTAAAGGCACGGGTCTTGGGCTGTCACAGGTATTCGGCTTCGCCAAGCAATCCGGAGGCGAGGTGATAGTCGAAAGCGAGTTCTGCGAAGGTAGCAAATTCACTCTCTATCTACCTCGATCCATGGCTATGCCAAGTGCCGAATATGCGGCTCTGGACCTGGAGCTGCAGACCAGTGGCGAAGGTGCCCGATTGCTGGTGGTTGAGGACAATCCCGAAATTGGCGATTTTTCCAGTCAGACGTTAAGAGAGCTCGGCTACGACATTCACTGGGTCAGGAATGGCCTGGAGGCTTTGAAGGTACTGGCAGATCAGGCTGATACCTTTCAGGCAGTCTTTTCCGATGTAGTGATGCCGGGCATGAACGGTGTTGAACTCGCTCTTGAAGTCCAGAAGTTGTATCCGAAGCTGCCGATTGTTTTGACCAGTGGGTACAGCCCGGCTCTGGCTCAGGGTAATTCCCAGGGCTTTACCTTCCTGCAAAAGCCGTATTCGGTGGAAGCACTGGCCCGGCTGCTGCGTAACGAGATTAGTGCGCGGCAAGATGGCTGCTGATGCCTCGCGGCTAAAGCCGCTCCTACGAATTCACGGTAGCGCTCTACGGATTCACGTTGATCGTAGGAGCGGCTTCAGCCGCGAGAGCAATGGGTCTGACGAGGCATGAGTAGCGCTCATACAGACACTCTCGCGGCTAACATCACTCCCGCTGTGGATTTTGCACTTGCAGGCTCGCTCCACGTCGCTGTTGCAGCAATTCAATCTGCTCCGCAGGCAGCAACTGCCGCAGACTCTTGTACAGCACGCGGGTTTCCAGCAGGTTCCAGACCCTGAGCATGGTTTCCAATGCATCAAGTGGTTTGCTGATGAAATCCCTCGCACCTAAAGCCAGAGCGCGTATCCGGGTGTCGCGGGTCGCGTCGGCGGTCAGTACCAGAATGGGCAAGTATTCATGGGGTGAGATCCGCCGTCCCAGCTGTTCGAGCACGGCAAAGCCATCAAATTCAGGCATGTGCAGGTCGAGGATCACCAGATCCGGCTCGAAGCTGTTGAACAGCTCCAGTGTGTGCGTGGGCTGGGTAGTGCTGAGGACGTTCAGCAGTCCTTCACGGGCGAGTAACTGCTCCATCAGTTCGAGATTGGCACGCTGATCGTCAATCAGCAGGATGCGTAGGTCTTGAGTCATACAGGCTCCGTGAGGAACTGATCAATCTGGTCGTAGAACATCCGGACGTTGATGGGCTTGACCAGAATGGCCGTAGCGCCCGCTTCGCGTAACACCTTGTGAGTCATTGGCGTGGCGTCGGCGGTCATCATCAGGATCGGGATATTCGCAGTTTGTACGGCGCGACGCAGGCGGCGCAGTATTTTGATGCCGGAGATATCGGGAAGATTGATATCCAGAAGAATCAGATCCGGCGCATGCCGGGTAGCCAGATCCAGCCCCATCTGCCCCTGCATGCTTGAGAACAGTTGAATGCCCGAGCGCCGCTGCAAGAGGGTTTCTATCAGCGTCAGGCTGGCCAGGTTGTCTTCGATACACAGCACACTGGCACGATAGGGCGAAGAGGTTTGCCCCGGATTATCAATCACGGCACTGGGGGGCGAAGCGACCAACGCGGTCTCCGGCTGGATGACGGCGTGGGGCAAACTTAAAATGAAGCTGCAACCTTCATCCGTAGCGCTGAGTACCTCAAGGCTGCCGTCCATCATTTCCAGAAGATTCTTGCTCAGTGCCAGTCCAAGACCTGTGCCTTCAACCTGATGGTCGGCGTTCAGACGCTCAAACGGCCTGAACAGTTTGTGCAACTGATCCTTGGCAATGCCGGGGCCTGTGTCCGATACCGTGACAGAGACCTGCTGGCCACTGCGGGCAACCTGAAGGGTCACTTCACCCTCCGTGCGGTTGTATTTGATGGCGTTGGAGAGCAGGTTCAGCAGCACCTGCATCAATCGCTGGCGGTCGGCAATTACGCCTTCTTCGGGGCGAATGACAGGCAGGGGAGCGACACGGATCCGCGCTTCACTGGCCATAGGGGCAACCAGCGCCAGCGCTTCGTGCAGGACGGTGCCCAGCGCAATGCGCTCCAGATTGACCGGCAGGTGCCCGGACTCGATACGGGCAATGTCGAGCACCTCGTTGATCAAGGTCAGCAGGTGCTGGCCCGCCTTGAGGATGTGTCCGATCTGCTGACGCTGTGTCGGCAGCGGATCAATCTCCAGCAGTTGCGCAAAGCCGAGAATGGCATTCAAAGGCGTACGCAGCTCATGGCTCATGCGTGACAGGAATTCACTTTTGGCGCGGCTGGCGCGCTCCGCTTCTTCCCGGGCTGCGCTCAAAGCGATTTCGGCAGCATGACGGTCGCTGATATCCCGGGTCACTTTGGAAAAACCGCGCAAGGTGCCGCTGGCGTCGTACTGGGCGCTGATGACCACGCTGGCCCAGAAGCGACTGCCGTCCTTGCGGCGTCGCCAGGCCTCTTCCATGAAATAGCCTTTGCTCCTGGCTTCTCGCAAGGCCATCTCCGGGCGCTGAGGGCATTGTTCCGGCAAATAGAAAACGGAGAACGGCTGACCGATGATTTCCTGTTCGCTGTAGCCCTTTATTCGCTCTGCTCCGACGTTCCATGTCGTGACACGGCCGTTGGCATCGAGGGCGAAAATACCGTAATCCTTGACCGCGTCGATGATCAGCCGCAAGCGTTCTTCGTTATCCCTTAAAGCGCCTTCGCGCTGGGCCAGCAGGTGCGCGGCCTCCACCAGACGTGTGCCCAACTGGCCGATTTCGTCCTTTTCCGAAGGTTGCGGCATCAGAGGATGACCAGCAGCCAGCAGTTGCGCGTTGCGCTTCACATGCTCGACCCGGCTGACGATACCTCTGGACAGCAACAGCATGGCTGCGACAGCCGCGAATACCCCGCAGCAGGCGGCCAGAAACGTGGCAAACACCAGTCGTTCACGGGTTTCCGCCGCGGCTGCAGTACGTTCTGCCAATAGCGTGGCTTCGCGATTGCGCATGGCGCTGATCTGCTCTCGCAAGGTGTCCAGCACCTGCTTGTTGCTCACGAGAATATCGGTAACAAGCGCCGGGTCCTCGCCATGGCCCTCACGCAGCTTCGCAAGGGCCCCCAGCTTGACTTTGATCAACGGAATAATGAGTTGCAGGCGATCACGGATTTCGGGGTCGCGAACGTTGGCATCCAGACGCTGCAAGGCTGCATCGATCAACGGTCCCGCGCTGTTGTAGGCCGGCAGGAAGTCTTCGCGGTGGGTGAGCAGATACCCGCGTTCGCTGGCGGCTGCCTCGGCGAGCAGGGTATGAACAGCCTGGATATCACCTTGTACCAGGAGCACCCGGCGAACGTCTTCCTCGGCACGAGCGGTCTGCCGTTCAGCGAGGTAAATCAGCACCAGCGATGACAGCAGGATCACCAGCGGCAGGGCGATCGCGGTCAGCGCCTTGCCCCGCAGCGGCAAATCCGACCAGCGACTCATGTCCAGTTTCCGTCAGGCTGGGCGACCAGTCCGAGGGCAATGCCGCGCACCGCCGCCTGGGTTCGGTCAGAGGCATCGAGCTTGCTGATTACGCGCTCGACATGGGCCTTGACGGTGCCGGTGGCGATGCCCAGTTTTTCGCCAATCTCGCGATTGCTGAACCCTCCGGCAACCAGTCCCAGAACCTGACGCTCACGTTCGGTAAGGTTCTCCCGAGGCGCTGAACCCGCGGCGCGGCGGGTGGCGATGCGTCTCAGCAGGCGTGCGCTCATCGCACTGTTCAGAGCGTCTTCTCCGGCAGCAACCCGGCGCAAGGCACTGATGACCTCTTCGCGGCTGGCGTCCTTGAGCAGATAGCCAGCAGCGCCGGCTGCTATGGCCGCTTCCAGATGGTCCGGACTGTCGTCCATGGTGAACATCACCACTTTCAGTTCCGGCATCCGCTGGTGCAGCAGGCGTGCAGCACCCAGGCCGTTGAGGATCGGCATGCGGACATCGAGAATGGCGATATCCGGGCGCAGACGTTCACAAAGCTCAATGGCCTCCTGACCATCATTGGCTTGCCCCACGACTTCAAACTCGGGGTGTCCGGCCAGCAGTGAGATGAACCCTGCGCGGGTCACTTCATGATCGTCTGCCATGACCAGCCTTAATGTTCTACTCATGCCCGTACCTCGTTGTAGCCCAGCGGGACAATTGCACTCAAACGCGTACCTTTGCCGGGCTGGCTGACGCATTCAAACCGCCCGCCAACGAGGTGAGTGCGCTCCTGCATGGCAGTCAGCCCCAACCCATCTGCCGAGTCATTTCTCAATGTTTGCCGGGCTACAAACCCCCGGCCCTGGTCTTCAATCAGTACGGCTACTTCCGTACCGCGCATTTGCAGGGCAAGCCGGACACTGCACGGGCCGGCATGCTTGAGGACATTGTTGATGGCTTCCTGTGCAATGCGGAACAAGGTGATTTCAATGACATCGGGCAATCGCTCGGCATATTTGGCCGTCCATTGCACAGCGTGGCCGGCTTCGCGCAAGCGATCGGCTTCCTTGTCTATGGCCTGAAGGAGACCGAAGTCATCCAGCACAACCGGACGCAGGCCGCCAATGAGCTGTCGACCCTCGCCGACACAGTGCTGCGCCAGTTGCAGAATCGTTGAGAGTTCCTGGCTCAGCGGTTCCGAGAGCTCAGGGCACTGGCTGGCAAAACCTTGCAAGCGCTGGTGCAGACCCGCCAGGGTTTGTGCAAGACCGTCGTGGAGATCGTAGGCGACCCTTTTACGCTCATCTTCCTGAGCACTGAATAAACGATGAACCAGTTCGGACATGGCCCGCTCGCGAGCCGAGAGTGCGTCGAGCAAACGGCTGTTCTCCAGGTGTGCCGCCAGCAGGGTGGCCAGTAGCTGAAGAGACTGCAGATCTTCGGTATCAGGCGCCGCAATGTTCGCGCTGTTGGCCAGCAGAAGGGCAGCGAAGGGCTCGCCGTCGGCACCCAGTAGCGGTAAATGCAATACGCAGGGGATTTGTGCGCACGGTTGAACTCGCCACTCCGGCGTCAGGATTGTTCTGTCGAGAAGTGTCGTCAGTGTGTCGAAACGCTGTGGATTGCCATGGCTGGCGCTCACCCTTGAAGGTGCCTCTCCGTTCCATTCGAGGAGAATGCCCTGATCCAGCGCCAGAAATGCGCAGGCCCTTTGTAATGCGCGCTGGCGCATGGATGACGGCGAAAGGCGTGTCAGTTCCTGGCCGGTATCCACGAGCAATCGCAAGCGCGCTGCACGACTCTCCCATTGACGGTACTGGCTGCGCAGGTTCAGCGCGCTGGCCGGATCTTCGGAAGGCTTGTGCATGTACTGCTCCAACACAGGGGCCGGATCCATTCGGCAGAAAGTGGCGCCATTAGACCTTTTCCGGTGCAGTACCGCTATCTGCCAAATGGCATAGACAGATCGCCCCAATCGGCTGATTTCCGCATCTTCGGGACGCGGCACAGTAGCTCCACCAAAAGCCGACAGGAATACCTTAAATGAAGCTGAACGTAAAAATATCTGCTGTGACTCTGATTGCTCTGCTGGCAACGCCCTTGGTCCATGCAGTGGACACTGCGCCGGTCAAGCCGCATTCCTACACGGAGATCGCCCCTCAACCGACTGATGTGAAAGATCGCGAAATCGCTGCGCTGTTCGAACGCTGGAATCGCACGCTGCAGACCGGTGACTCCGCCAAGGTAACTGCCCTTTATGCGAAGAATGCGATTCTGCAGCCTACCGTGTCCAATAAAGTGCGTACCACCCCTGCGGAGATCAAGGATTACTTCGACCACTTTCTGCTGCTGAAACCGGTTGGGGTCGTCAACTTCCGTGAGATTCGTCGCCTGAATGAAAACAAGGCGCTGGACACCGGTGTGTACACCTTTACCCTCACCGAGGCTGACGGCACCAAGCGTCAGGTCCAGGCACGCTATACCTACCTCTATCAGAAGATTAATGGTGAATGGCTCATCCTGAATCACCACTCTTCGGCCATGCCACAACAGTGATGAGGTCCACTCGTCAGTTACGCTGCACTTTGCGAGCTGCCTTGCTTCTTACGTGAGTAGCCCAACGCTGTTGGGCATTTACCTGGAGGTGAGTATGACGACCAATCAGCGCGACCCCGAGCAGGACCTGGGCTTCGACCCCGACTCTCCTGACCTTGCAGACCCGCAAGTCGATCCGGTAGGGCCAGCGGAGTCTCCTGAAGATGGGCATGACCTGAACAAGGACAAGCGTGTAAACGGCGATGAAAACTATCCGCCCTACAAAAGCGGCGAGTAACGCCTGTGTACATGATTTCGTGAAGTTCAGGCGCTGAGAAGGAAATGGGTACCCATCGTCGACAGTCTGATCTGTTCGGCGGAAAGCGGTCGGCTCAGAAAGAAGCCTTGTGCCTCATGGCAACCGTAGCCCCTGACCAAATCCATGCACTTGAAGGTTTCAATACCTTCCGCCACGGTTCGATAACCCAACTGGTGCGCCAGTTGAAACACAGACTGCGCGATGATGCGATTGCGCGGTTTGTTTTCAAGATCGGTAATGATCGATTTGTCCAACTTGATAACGTTGGCCGGGATTTCATGCAGGTAAGCAAAGTTGCTGTAGCCCGTGCCAAAGTCGTCGATGGCGACATCTACGCCAAGGGCGCGAATCTCGGCTAATTGGGCCAGAACATTGGTGCTGGCCCTTATCCATTCACCTTCGGTGATCTCAACCTCGACCCGATATGGGCCGATGTTGTGTTTTTCACACCCCGCCTTTAACGCCTGGGCGATATCAATGTGTTGAAAGTCCAGGGCTGAAAGGTTGAGCGAGACCTTGGCCTCGATGTCGTTCCAGCTCGCCGCGGCAGCGAGGGCATTCTCGATAACCCAGCGCGTCACAATGCTGATTTGCCCGGAACGTTCAATGAGCGGGATGAACTCAGCAGGGGATACCGGTCCGAAAACCGAGTGATTCCACCGAAGCAGTGCTTCGGCGCTGACCTGGCGACCGTCTTCAAGCCTGAAGCGTGGCTGGAATACCAACGAAATATCGCCGCTGGACAATGCGCCAGCCACGTCGTGGATCAGGGCGTCGGAACGACGAGACGCACAATTTGGGTCCTCATCCCAGACAGCCCAGTCAATTCCGTCCCGGGCAGCTGAGTCCGCTGCGGAGCGGGCCTTGCGCAGCAGGTCGCCAATTGATTGTTTCCCGTTTCCGCATACGGCAATGCCCATGCGAAGACCGGGTAAGGTGGAGATCGAGTCTTCGGCACAGGGTTCGCAAACCAGTGTGCTGAGGGTGCGGATCAGCTCGCTTTGATCCTTGGGTTTGGCTGGAATCAACAGGCACAAGTGACGCTCGCTGATATGGTAAGCCGTGAGCTCTTCACCCAGGACCTGGCTGAGGCGAGCAGTGATGTTCTTCGCTTTTGCATCAATAAGTCCGGAGTCCTGCTCCAGCGCAAAGCCATGAGTCCATTGGCTTTCAAGGACTTCAACGACCATCAGTACGCGTGTAGAGGCTTCCGCATCGAGCCATGGACCTGCGTTATCAGTCAGAAACTGCCGAAGATTGGGCAGGCCACTTGTGGCATTGCACATGCTGGTCTGCTGGCGCTGCTCAATCTGTGAAATCACCATCTCGGCCAGATCCTGCAGGACCAATGTTTCGGCATGGCTGAGTTGATGAGGAAATTTGTCGATAAGGCACAGGCTGCCTATTGCATGCCCGTCGCGCGTGATCAGTGGAGCTCCGGCGTAGAAACGAATACCACCGTCAACCGTCACCAGCTCATTATCCATGAAGCGTGGATCAGCGCAGGCATCAACCACCTGCATGACGCCTTCCTGCTTGATCGTGTGCGCGCAGAAGGACTGATGGATAGGGGTTTGCGGCTTCGGGAAGCCGACTCTGCCCGCGAACCACTGACGATCCTTCTCCACCAGCGACACCAACACTGTGGGTACATTGAAATAGGCTGAAGCCAGTCGACAGATGCGATCAAAGTTCTCGTCGGCGGCCGTTTCCAGCCACTGAATGGCGCGCACCGCCGCGAGACGTTGTTTTTCGGCTTGTAATGATAATTGCATAGACGTTCCGGACAGCCGCAGAGTGGTCTCGGTATTGAGAGGCCTTGTGCCATCATAGCTGGGACGGCTTACTCTGAAGAAGGTTTCCTACGAACGGCAGTTTTTTAAATTTATGTGATGTCGTTCAGGTTGCGCCAGCAGGTGATTTGCCCGCTACCAGACGCAATGCGCTGGAAATGCTGCCAACGGCCGCAAAACCGGCGCCAATGGCCAGGGCCAGAACCGGTCCATGTTCGCCACTGATACCGAAGCTCAAGGCGACCAGTGCTGCGCCCGTGGCTTGACCGATCAGGCGTGCGGTGGCGATGGTGCCACTGGCACCGCTGGCTCGCTCCTTGGGAGCGCTGGTCATCAGTGCTTTCTGGTTTGGAGCCTGGAAGAACCCGAAGCCGAGCCCGCAGATGATCATGCGAATGCCGATTTCCCACGCACTGGCGTCGGCGGGAATCATCGTCAGCGAAATCATGCCCGCGCATAAAATCGCCAACCCGATGCCGCCCAGCATTCCTGGCGCATAGCGGTCTGACAGGCGTCCGGCAATGGGCGCAATCATAGCCACTACCACCGACCATGGAGTCATCAGGAAGCCAGTCTGGATCGGGTCGCGGCCCAGAACTGTTTCGAAAAAGAAGGGCAACGAGACAAACGCCAGACCCTGGGTGGCAAATGAACAGAAAGCGGTGAGGGCGGAGAGGGCGAACATCGGCCGCTTGAGCAAATCCAGCGGGAACATGGGGGCCGGGTGACCGGCTTCGCGCCGCAACATCAGTGCACCGGCGATCAGGAAGGCCGCCAAGGCGACCAGTACTCCGGTTTTAGAGCCCAATTGGGCTGCTTCACTCAAGGCGTAAATCAGTGCGCCGAAGGTAATCACGCTGAGCACAGCGGTCAGACGATCGAAAGTCAGGGTGCCAGGCTTGCTGGCGGGTAAGGAATTCCAGGCGAAAACCAGCGCGAAAATGCCGAGCGGCAGGTTGATTGCAAACAGCCAGGGCCAACTGGCAACCGACAATACTAAAGAAGCGATGGTGGGGCCGGCTGCAAATGAAGTACCCACCACCAGCGCATTCATGCCGAGGCCCCGGCCCAGGCGCTCGTGAGAAAAAATCGAACTGATCAGGGCCGCATTGACGGCCATGATGGCGCTCGCCCCGAGCCCCTGCATGACGCGGGCGATGGTCAACGACGGCAGCGACCAGGCAAAGGTACAGAGCGCCGAAGACAGCACGAAAAGCATCAGCCCGCCCAGATACACCTTGCGATGGCCGATGACCCCGCCCAACGCAGCGAAAGGCAGCAAGGTCGCTACTGCAGCGAGCTGGTAGGCGTTGATGACCCATACCGAGGCGGCAGGCGACGCATTCAGATCAGCCGCGATACTGGGCAGCGCGGTATTCGCGATGGCGGTATCCAGTGTGGCGAGGGCGATAGACAACAGAATGGCAACCATCCCGCGAAACTCACGAGACGTCAGTCGAGTGGAAGTGGGGGAGGAGGTTTGATCCATTACCAGCGGGGCTCCGTTTTATTCGAGCAGGGATGCCTGCTTGACGCAGACGCTAGAGTGATCCTGCTGTTTTATGCGGCTGCTATGCAATGGTTTGTTGCAAAATGTTTTCAACGCTAAAGGCGCATGAGCGGTAGGAGCTGCCGAAGGCTGCGATGCAGTTTGTCAGGTAAACCGCGATCGCCACCCCGGCCACTCCTAGAGGAATGGGTTCAGCTCAGAAGAGCCATGTCGTCCCTTAGCTCAGTAAATCAGTCCCCAACTGGAACGCTACCCACAACGCCAGACCTGTCGCGAATACCAGAGCAATGTTCTCGAACAGGTTGTTGCGGTATTGCTTGTCGAGCAGCTTTTTCTGGTTGGACATGATCAGCAGGCCCAGCGAGATGATAGGCAGGCCGATGATGTTCAGTGCGTTCACGCCAATGGTCAGGGTCACGAAGTCCGGCATGCCGGGCAGTGACCACACCAGTGGAGTAACCAGAATGAACAACATGAACCACTTGTGCATCGGGTCTTTGTGGAACTCCTTCCCGTATTTCTCGCGACGTTTCGGGAGGATGTGCTGGAAGGCATCGGTGATCAGCATCGGGAAGGCGGTGGTCTTGCCCGCGATGCTGGCGAACAGTGTTGCGAACACACCCACGAAGAAGATGTACCAGCCCGCCGAGCCAAAGAACATTTCCAGGGCTTTGCCCAGGTCTTGCAGGTTGGTCACCTGAATGCCATTCGGACGCAGAATTTCCGCACCCACAACCCAGATTGCCAGGTTGATGATAATGCCGACGAATACCGCAAACAGCAGGTCATTACGCTGCATGCGCTTGTGCTCAGGGCCGATCCAGCCTTTTTCGCGCATCACATACGGGTGTACAAAGTTAGCGATAGAACCGGCAACAGCGCCGATCACCGAAACCGCCACCAGCAGTGCACCGTGTACGCCTTCATCCGGCGGAATGCTGAAGCCAATGGTGCCTTTGAGGATTCCGACCATATCCGGTTTGGACATGATCGCCAGTGCCAGAAACGCCAGCGTCATCAGTGCCAGCAGGCCCTTCATGACACCTTCAATCATGGTGTAGATGTTGCGTCCCACAAGCAACCAGACCGCGATCACGACTGCGAAAGAGCACAGCAACGGTTGGTTGATATGCAGCAGCATGGCCAGTGCTTCGCCTGCGCCCTTGATCATGTAGGCATTGATCAAATGCCCCATAAGCAAGGCGTAACCGAGCATGAACCAGGCAAAGATTGGATGGAGTTGGGCGTAGCCTTCGAGGATGCTCATACCCTTGTTATTGCAGAGCTGGAAGCGGGCAATGATGTTGACGATCAGGAATCTGAGGAGCAGCGAGACCGCCAGCACCCACATCATGGCGTAGCCGTAGTTGGCGCCAGCCACTGAAGAGGTGATCAGGTCACCGGCCCCCAACCATGACAGCACCGCGATAATGCCGGGGCCAAGAAGCTTGGTGACTTTGGCGAAGACCGATTCACGCGCAGCAGTAGCTTTTTTATCGACTGAGCTGGTGCTCGTCATAGGAGTATCCCCATTGTTATTTTTAGTGAGACGGCTGCAAGTCGAACATAACGTCAGACGTCGTACAACATGAGATTTTTGATGGAGTGTGTGCAGATGTTTCGGCGGGAGAGGCGCAGGGGGTGCAGCGTTATGCGGGTTAGCAGAGCTTGGAATATGAAGTTCGACGTGGGAC
>NZ_JACONW010000075.1 GCF_014357575.1 Pseudomonas folii
GGCGTCTGAACGACGCGGGCGCTACAGAAGATCGGTAAGTTCACACAGCCAGGTCGGCTTTCAGGCCGCCGTGCTTTTGATTTTGATCTTGGGGCGCCCCGTTAAACCACGCTGGCCGAACGTAGATCTGAAACCGTGGGTAACCCGGCAGGACGCCGGGTTAGCCGCACCGGGCCATGGATGGCCCATTGCGGCGGCCCACGGTTTCAGATCTGCGGGCGGGCATCCCGAGCCTAGGCGAGGGACCAAGTGGTGGGGCAAGAGCGTTTTGGTTACTTTTGCGCTGTTCAAAAGTGACGCGCTGTAAAAGCGCAACCAATAGCAGCCATAAACGCGGTAACGGATATGTACAGATGCCTACGCCGTCACCGCCTCAGACGATCAATGCGCCTTGGGAATACCGAACTGGTCCAGCGTTGGATCAACATTATGATCGAAAGCCTTCTGATCCTGTTTTTTGTGCACGGCATCGATAATGGCTTTGATGCCGAACCCTATCGCCATGGCCGCATCGGCGATCCAGCCAACGACAGGCACGGCGCTCGCGACAGCGCTGGCAGCCGCCATGCCTGCAACACGGCCGGCAATCGCGCCGACGGCACGGCCCGCGATTTTACCGGCGATCTCGCCGCCGGCAGTGCTGGATTTGGTTGCCAGGTCATAGCCAACCCGCGCAGCGGTGCCAGCGCCACGGATACTGTCGTAGATCGCTTTACCTGCTTCGGCGTCCTTACCCTGAGCCAGCAATCCGGAAACGGACGTCATAGCGTACACACCACCTGCCGCACCCATGGCGCCACCTGCCATGCCCTTGCCGTCAAGTGCAGTTGTCGCACGCTTTTCAGCTTCGGCTTTCAAGTCCTTTGCGGTGATGCTTTGTGGATCTTTATTGCCCAGCCCCGCGGTGGCGTCCTTGAAGTCGGTAATCATGTCGACGCCAGCCTTGGTGGTCTTCAAGGCGGCTAGCGTGGCCTCGGTGTAGGCGTCCTGGCTGGCAGCGGTAATTTCTGGCGGCAGCACAGCGTCGTAGGCTGCTTTTTGTCCATCGACGTCGGCCAGTACTTTTTCCGGCTTGGCGTCCTTCGACTTCATTTGCTCGTTCATTTTGCCGCCCTGGGCAAAATTCTGTTGGTAAGAGAGTTGCAGTTCGGCGCTCAAATCCGGGCGGTTGGCTACTACATCGCTGGCTGTGGGAACACCCGCGTCAGGGCCGCGCAAATCTTTCTGCATTTGCAATTCGGCGCTCAGGTTGCCGACCGATGCACTGTAATCAGGAGAGGATGGATCCTTGACAGGCTTGCCGTCTTTGTCTTTGGTCACCGCATCAAAATCGCCCCGCATATCGGTTTCCAGTGAGTTACCCGAGGTCAGGTTCTGGTAACGCTCATTGACCGCTTGTTTCAGGGCAGGGTCGTTGCCGATCAACTTCTTCTGCTGTTCGGGAATCGATTTGTCGAGGAAGGCTTGTACGTCTTTATCGCCTTGCAACTGTGCGATCTTTTCCTTCAGAGCCGTTTCGGTCTTCTCGGTCTTGCGTAGACTTTGTCCGGCTTCCACGCTCTCCAGGGTTTTCTGCAGCTTGACCATGACTGCTGCTTTCTGGTCGCCGCTGTACTTGTCAGGATTGGCAAAAACGTCTTCGTTCAGCGCGCTGATATCGACGCTGGCTGTCGCGTTGAGCGTCGCGGCGCTGCTCATCATGGCCGCGAATTCGCCGCCGTTTGTGGGGGCCTGCTTCTTGATCCAGTCTTCTATGTTCCGGGTGCTGATATCGCCGTCGGCGCTTTTCTTCGCCAGTGCCTTGCCTTCCAGGCCGCCCTGGTCGAGCAAGTCAGAGAAACCTGGCTGGGCAAACGTTTTCGCTGAGGTTGTCAGCAAGCTAGACAAGCCAGGGTTGCCAGAGGACAACGCCCTGAGGTCGTCGACCGTGGTGTACTTGCCAACTTTCTCTTCACCCCCTGCGGCTTTTTTCGGATCGGCGCATTTGGTAATGGGTTCGTTGGCCCGCAGCAGCGCCGCATTGGTCACCATCTGCAGCGACTGCGGATCAGCCTTGGGATTGGCTTTCACGTACTCATTGACGGATTTCGCCCCTGCGTCCCGTGCTTTCTCGAGATTTTTTGCCAGCGACTTGTAATCACCATCGGTGGTTTTCCCGTCAGCCTGACCGCCGCGCTTGCCGACGTCCGCTGCGGTCTTGAGCACCGGATTGGCATCGATGAATGCTTTGGCTTTTTCTGCGTCCGGACCGCCCGCAGCGGCCATCTTCGCTGCCGCGATGGGGCGGTTGAGTTCTTTCGCAGCCTGCTCTTGCTGCGCGGGCGGCAAGTTGGCCACCATCGGCCCGAATTTCTCCAGATCTTTTGGTGTGGAGTATTTGGAGTTATCCAGAAACTCGGCATCCTGACCCGTTCTGGCCGTGGGAGCTGCGCCTGTGGGGGCATGAGTGGCCTTGGGGGCTGTCACGCCGAAGGTTCTGTCGACGCCGTCTGATCTGCCGGTGCGCTGCGCACCTGTGCCTTGCGGTTGAGCTGGCTTACCGAATTCTGTTTCCTGGGTTTGATCGCCGCCGGTTGTGCTGAGGCGTTCCAGTACTTCCTTGAATAACGAGATGAGCGCCGAGGGCGAGGGCGCGTCCTGAGTCTTGCCGGCTGCGAACTGACCGTTTGGCTGGCGGGGCACTTGTGTAGTGTTGCCTTGGCCGAAGGAGATGCCGCCACCGCCATTACCGGCCACGAAGGCTTTCATCGGCACTACCGCGCCTTTGACTCCCTGGCCCGGAGCGTCGTTTGAGTGCATCCCCTCCTGACCGTTGAGAGGGATCTGGCTGGGCATATCAGGGGAGACGCGCATATTCATGTTCATTGCCTTCTGTGTGACAACTATTGATACAACTGTGTGGCGAAGCAGTTGAAACGGTTCCAATGAGCGTGATTTTTAAGCAGCGTGCCCACGGCGTACCGGTCCAGACGATGCAATCTCAGGTGAAACCAGGCCGCCACGGCGCTGCAGGCGATTTAGCCGGACTTGGGCGCTTTCGGTCAGGTATGCATCAGGTAGCGGTTCTGGTCTATGCCATACCAGGCCGGGTTGACTTGTCGCCCGAAAACCGGATCGAAGTACTCGCGTTGTTCGCCTTCGCCGCGTTGCAGGATGGTATGGCGAGCAATCATCAGCTCTGCGCCAGGCTTCGCCCCGACGATCTCCGGGCTTTGCGAAGAAAGCTGCACATGCATCTCGCCTTCCATGCTGAACAATTCCAGCCCTGTTATTCCTGCCGCTTCGCCTAGCAGCGAAAACAATCTGGCAAATGATGTGCAGTCGCCGTCGCGGCTGTTGATCATCTCCAGAGGGCTACGTTGCTTATCAATCCGGTAGGCAAATAGCTGTTGCCTGTGATTTTGCGCAGCGATCTTTTCCAGCAGTGCCATGGGCTTTGCGCAACGAACTGGGGTTTTTGAATTGCGCGACCATATCCCGATGTTTACCTGCTAGAAACTGGTCCGGGCTAACGTTTCCAGTAGTTGCGGTACTCACGCTAGTCGTGGCCAGGCTCGGGCGGGAGAGAATGGCAGAAGTGTTGAATATCACGGGCAGGGACCTGGGTTGGCTCTGGAATCATTGAGTGGTTTCAGGCCTGAATACGGTTCCTTTGACGCGAGACCTGGCGGTGATCCTGGTTTAAGTCCAGGGGGATGGATGAGTAAAAAAGATTGATATCGCTATCGATCTGGCTGGCCTGTTTGAGTGGGGCCGTTTTTAGGCTGTTCTGTCGACGGCTTTTGGCGGATCACCCCAGTCTCCTTCTTTGCAGGGGGCTGTGGCGCTTCAGCTCGCGGACCCTGGTTTTCGAAGTCGGACCTGACATTGGAGTTGGCATCTTCACGGGGCGCACGAGTTGGCAGCGGCTGCGCTGTGCCAGAATTCTGTTGTGGCTGATCCGTGGCGTTATTCACCCCGGTGTTTTGCCGACCGTGACTCGAGGTTTTATTTAGCAGGTTTCCCAAAATCGTAGCGCCCAGGTTTCCGCTCGACAGAAAGTCCTTGTGCGTGGACTTTGCAGGGCTTTCAGGCTGTGGAGGGGTAGGCGGAGGGGATACGGTATTCGCCATCTTCGTGCCCAACGTCAGCAGGGCTCTACCTTTGCCGTCACTCATGCCCAGAAAGTCGAGCACCTCAGACATAGGTTTTTCCAGCCCGATGCTGAGCGTGGTTGCACCATGGGCTGGCCGGTCCAGCTCGATCTCGCGACCGGTTTCAGTAGTCCGGACGGACTTTGGGCGTTCTTCGCCGCTCAACACCTTCAATGCCACGTCGAACATTTTTTGCTGCAAAGGACTGAGTGATGCTCGTTTCTTATCCAGCCAAGGCCCGGGAAAGTGCATCTTCGCGCCCATGGAAATGTTATCGGCTACGTGAAGATTGGCCGACATTGAGGGCTTGTCCGGTTTACCGACTTTCAAGGCGACCGATGTCAGGGATGGATGAGAAATATTGATCATGAGGGTGTACTCGGGAGAACGGTATTTCCCTGAGTGGCCCGCACGCTTATCCAGTTCCCGCAGACGACGCTGAGGCAGAGGCCCATAGCGACAAGGAACCGGGCAGGCCGGAATCGCCACAGAGGGGAATGCTATTCAGAGGATTTCGTCCCCATGCCCCCAAATCATTTTCTTGGACTGCCCCTTCGACCTGCTGTGAGGCCTCGCCCTGAGAGCAGTAGTCATACACGCCAGCCGGAGGCCTCTTCTTCAAAGTCTCGTCGTCCGAAGGCCAGCGGATCAAGGCCTCAGCCCCGCAACAGGCCGGACCCGATCAAACCCGGCAAGGATGAAGTCTATCTCTCCAGTAAACGTGGCCCCATTGTCGATCTGAATATGGAAGTCACTCAGCCATTGGCGATGTGCCGTCATCTCGCTTTCAATTACCTGTTTGGTGACGAGCCTGCCGACGTGCGCGGTGGGAAGGATTTCCTGGACCGGGCGGCCAAATCCAAAGCCCACTTACAGGCGTTCTACGATCACCCCAGCAACCCCCATTCCCGCGCTGACGCGGGAACAGACGCGTTGGAGCTCATCGTCGGGCGTAACAACCCACTCCTTATTCCCGACAAATTTGGACGCTGGCTGGACGACATGTTTCGTCAGGTGGTCGACAAACGGCTTCCTGAAGCGCGAATCATGCTCCGCACTTTTAACCATGACTTGCCCATCCACATCCAAAACAAAGGGGACCGCATTACCCTGGCTTTTTACGACCCCAACGATTCCAACGTACACCGTCGGCTGGAGCGTTATCCGGATCAAAGCGTCTCGGATATCACCTTTGATAAAGCCTTTCCCGACAACAGTGCCTACTTCGATGAAGGCCGTTATCCGTTTATACAAGCCGTCAGCAAGGATGTGAGGCATCCCGCAGACGACATGAAGTATTTCCGCAGAGGGTCCAGATTGCCCATGGATGTCGACAGGTCTCTGCTCAGAACTGTCTGGGGAGTCGGATCTCTCCAGGGGTTTCTGGGGCTGTGCGACTACATGAAACGCAAGGGGCTGGTCGGTAGCAAGGCCATTCCTTATCTAAGCGCGCCTGTAAGTCGGCTCAGAGGGTTTGCGAAAGGTGTCGATCCGGACGGTTTGAACCATGAAAGTCAGCGCCTGCGTTTGCAGGTTTTTGTAACCGGCATGACGAAGTTGAAAGTGCCCAGTTCAGCCGCCAAAAAATTGCTGGCACCCAGCATTGAGAAAAATCGCAAACCTTTGGGATATTGCCTGCATTTGCCGGCCCAGAACCCTGGCTTTGTCGCTGATTACCTTTCGTTGCTAGAGAATGCTCGCCTGAACGACGCCGATTTGTTCGATGTTATCCGTGGCGACCCTAACGATAATAATCTGGCCGTGGCCATGGAGAATCAGAAGGCGGGCGACTTCCATCTTCTGTTTGATCGACTGGAAAGCCTGCAGCTTCATAAAGGAAGGCTGGCGAGGCTGCTTGGCGCCACCACTGCTAACGGCCAGCCCGCGATCGCGGATGCGGTTTCTTTCAGTCATCCCGACATGATCTCGGCCTTCATCGAGCGCGTCAGTCAATGCGATCTGCTCGATACGCAGGAAAAATACCAGCTGCTGCAAGGCAAGGATTCCGAGGGTGATACTTGCCTGCAGCGCGCAGCGAGGTTTGAAGACCCCGCCTGCATCAATGCCTACCTCAGCGCGTTGGCAAACAGTGGCCTGCGTTCGCATGAAGTGGTCAAACTGCTTGGCAACCGCAAGCAGGATCAATCTAATATTATCCCGGACATTTGCGCGCCCCCCATTACTGGCTGGACGGCGACATCCATAGCCGCCGGCAAGACAATGCTGGCAGGCTACTTCGAAGGTATTGCAGCGCTGAAACTGAGTCCGGCTTCCTTGCGCAAGGTGCTTGCACCGGAGCAGGAAGATGCACTTGCAGCCTCTCGGGTCATCTTTGCTGGAGATCCGCAGGTCACCGCCGCGTTCAATAAAATCCTCGACGCAATTCCGCCGATGGACGCTATCGAGTTGATCAAGGGGCCGGCGAGTCCAGGCCACAGCACGCTGGAAAGGCTGCGCAATTCCAACAACCCAAAACCGGATCACGAGGCACTTTACTTCCGCTTGCTCGACCGCCAGCGACGACGAAGCGCGCCCGTGCCAGCGCAGCGCAGCGGCAGTCAGCAATACGCCCAGTACCAGTCAGATCGATTCAGACGTCAGCACGGTTGAGTGCGTGGCGTCAGGGGGATCGGTGTCTGGCGATTGTGAATCACGATCAGTGTTTGCTGCCCTGAGAAGGCATGGCCAGCAGTTGCTTTTCCATGTTCCAGTCAAACGGCTCGTCGTTCTGCTCGGCTTCGTAGCGACGCTCTTCCAGCGACTGATACAGCTCGATTTCTTCGTCAGGCATGAAGTGCAGGCAGTCACCGGCGAAGAACCACAGCAGATCGCGAGGGACCAGATGGGCGATTTGCGGGTAGCGCTGGATCACCTGACACAGAATGTCCTGGCCCAGATACTGGCTTTCGATAGGGTCTTGCGGCAGCAGGGTCAGTAGTTCGTCGAAGCGCTCCATGAACAATGCATGGCTTTCTTCGGGAACCTGCTCGGCCTCGCCCAGTGCGACCAGGATGCTGCGCAGGTGTGCCAGCAGGTTCAGTTGGTGGTCGAGATTGGCGTCGGCCATGGGGCAATCCTCAAAGACAAAAAAACAGGCGCGAGAGTATAAAGCTCTGCGCGCCTGCTGTGGGGTTGGACCGACCAGTTCCCTCAATACATCTGATCTCAGCGAATCTTGCCTTCGCTCAGGGTCAGCTCTTCCTTGGCAAAGTCATCCACATCGATCACTTTCCGTCGGGCCGCTTCTGCCGTTCTCAGCGTGGCTGCTTCGTCCAGCTGCAAGACGTTGGCGTTGAGCGCTGCGTCGATCACGTGCTCGCCTGCCGCCGGTTTGAACTGACCGCCCTTGAAAGCCACATGCAGCTTTTTGTGCAGTGGTTTCGCGGCGTTCAACAGGTCGCTGGCATGTTGCAGCGCACCGACTGCGTCGTCTGGCGATTGCGGGCGGTAGCAGCCTGCCAGCAATTCTTCCAGGGTCGGATCGCCTTTGGCGCGGCCCAGTACAGCGGCAACCTGTGCATCCAGCGCATCGGACGGGCCTTTGTGACGACGTCCGAACGGAAACACAACAACGCGCAACAGAGCGCCCAGCACACGGTTCGGGAAGTTACTCAGCAGCTCATCCAGCGCGCGTTCCGATTCACCCAGTGCTTCTTCCATCGCCCAGCGGAACACCGGTTGCAGATGTTCAGGGTAGTTCAGGTCGTGGTAGCGCTTGAGGGCTGCCGATGCCAGATACAAGTGGCTCAACACATCGCCCAGTCGCGCTGACAGACGCTCGCGACGTTTCAGTTCGCCGCCGAGCAACATCATGCTCAGGTCGGCAAGCATGGCGAAAGCTGCGGCCTGGCGATTCAGCGCCCGGTAGTAACCCTGGCTCAGGCTGTCGCCCGGCGCTTTCTCGAAGTGCCCGAAGCCCAGATTGAGGATGAACGTGCTGGCGGCGTTGCTGACGGCAAAGCCGATGTGCTTGAGCAGCAGGCTGTCGAATTCGAGCAGCGCTTGATCATGATCGGCGCGACCGGCCAAGGCCATTTCCTTGAGCACGAATGGATGGCAGCGAATCGCGCCCTGGCCGAAGATCATCAGGTTGCGCGACAGGATGTTCGCGCCTTCGACGGTGATGAAGATCGGCGCACCTTGCCAGTTGCGGCCCAGATAGTTGTTCGGGCCCATGATGATGCCCTTGCCGCCATGTACGTCCATGGCGTGGGTGATGCACTCGCGGCCCCGCTCAGTCAGGTGGTACTTGAGGATTGCCGAGAGCACTGAAGGTTTCTCGCCAAGGTCCACTGCGTTGGCGGTGAGCATGCGGGCGCTGTCCATCAGCCATGCGTTACCGCCGATCCGTGCCAGCGACTCCTGAATACCTTCGAAGGCGGACAGGGGAACGTTGAACTGCTCACGTACCTGCGCATATTGGCCGGTGACCAGACTGGTGAATTTGGCAGCGCCGGTGCCGACGGCTGGCAAGGAGATGGAGCGTCCCACCGACAGGCAGTTCATCAGCATCATCCAGCCTTTGCCGAGCATTTCCTGACCACCGATCAGGTATTCCAGCGGGATAAATACGTCTTTGCCAGAGTTGGGGCCGTTCATGAATGCCGCGCCTAGAGGCAAGTGGCGACGGCCGATTTCAACGCCCGGTGTTTCAGTCGGGATCAATGCCAGGCTGATGCCCAAGTCAACCTCTTCACCCAACAAGTGTTCCGGGTCGTATGCCTTGAACGCCAGGCCAAGGAGGGTGGCGACGGGGCCGAGGGTGATGTAGCGCTTTTCCCAGTTCAGGCGCAGGCCGATCACTTCTTCGCCCTGCCATTGGCCTTTGCAGATAACGCCGGTGTCCGGCATGGCGCCTGCGTCGGAACCCGCCAGCGGACCGGTCAGGGCGAAACACGGAATGTCATCGCCCCGCGCCAGACGTGGCAGGTAGTGGTTACGTTGTGCGTCGGTACCGTAATGCAGCAACAGTTCTGCAGGACCGAGGGAGTTGGGGACCATGACCGTCGAGGCCAGGTCGCCACTGCGGGTCGCCAGTTTCATCGCTACTTGTGAGTGGGCGTAGGCCGAGAAGCCTTTGCCGCCGAACTCTTTGGGGATGATCAGGGCAAAGAAGCCATGTTGTTTGATGTGTTCCCAGGCACGAGGCGGCAGGTCCATGGCCTGGCCGATTTCCCAGTCGGTGACCATCGCGCACAGCTCTTCTGTCGGGCCGTCGATGAAGGCTTGTTCTTCCTCAGTCAGTTGGACTTTGGGATAGCTGAGCAGCAAGTCCCAATCAGGACGGCCACTGAACAGTTCGCCATCCCACCAGACGGTGCCTGCGTCGATAGCGTCGCGCTCGGTTTCCGACATGGGCGGCAACACTTTCTTGAACCAGGTGAACATCGGCGCAGTGAAATGTTTGCGTCGCAGGTCCGGCAGCGCCAGCGGCACTGCCACGGCCAGCAGCAGGATCCAGAAGATCACCATCAACCAGGTCGGCGCATGGCTGATCGCGCCCATCGCCAGCAAATAAACAGCGACCACGCCCAGCGCAGGCATTGGTGCAACGCGGCGGTGCGCCAGCCAGGCGATACCGACGACCAGAACCACAATCCACAACAACAGCATAAGTAATCCTCCGTGATGACAGCAGCGAGCAGCCACTATCAAGAGCCGGGGCGTGTTTCGTCAAGAAGGTCGCCCGAGCGGGTGCATGGATAGTGACCCTGGCGGGGGGAGGGAGTTTCACGGCTTGATCTGACCACCATTTGTCGTGGGACCGGCTTTAGCCGGGAAGAGGCCGGGACAGCCGCTGAATGTGTGGAATCTGCCAGGCAGCTTTCCCGGCTGAAGCCGGTCCCACGTCATCAGTGTGTCCTGTGGGATCTGAGCCTGGCCTGGTCTTCATCGCGAGCAAGCTCACCCCACAGGAGCGCGCCCGAACATTTAGCTTACGTGCCAACATGGAATGTCCCACATGAAGCCCGCGTTTCGCTGTAAATGGCCTATCCTGTCGCCCATCTTCAAGGAGAAACCAATGCTTAAAATCTGGGGGCGGAAAAACTCTTCCAATGTGCGCAAAGCACTGTGGATTGCTGAGGAACTGGGCCTGCCATACGAGGCGCTCGACGCTGGCGGGGCGTTTGGGGTGGTGGACGGTGCTGAATATCGGGCAAAGAACCCCAACGGTCGTATTCCGATGATCGAAGATGGCGACTTTGTGCTGTGGGAATCCAACGCCATCGTGCGCTACCTGGCGGCCCGTCATGCACCTGACTCGGCACTCTATCCCGCCGATCTACAGCAACGTGCAACCGCGGACAAATGGATGGATTGGACCACTTCGACCTTTGCCGGTCCTTTTCGCGATGTGTTCTGGGGCGTGTTACGAACTCCGGCCGAGCAGCAGGACTGGGTGCAGATCAACGGCGCGATCAAAACCTTGCAGAGTCTGCTGATCGTTGTCGACGAGGCTCTTCAGAAGCAGCCTTACCTGTCCGGTGCCGAATTCGGCATGGGCGACATCCCGCTGGGCAGCTTTATTTACGCCTGGTTCGAAATGCCGATTGAACGACCAGCCATGCCGCACCTCGAAAGCTGGTATGAGCGGCTTAAAGCCCGGCCGGCTTATCAGACAGCAGTCATGACCGCGCTCACTTGATTCGCTGAGTCAGATGAGCCGCATCGATAGCTACTATCAATAGATCGCGCTGTACTTGAACGACTTGGCCGAGCACCATTGCGGTGCTGGCCAGAGTTGTAATCAGGTGTGTCAGCCCTCATCTATATCCCCTATTTCTTCACTGGTAATTTTTCCGACATGAGTTCTGCTCTATCCATCCGGCAGCTAACCAAAACCTACGGCAACGGTTTCCAGGCCCTGAGTGGTATCGATCTGGACGTCGCTGAAGGTGACTTTTTCGCTTTGCTCGGCCCTAACGGCGCGGGCAAGTCCACCACCATCGGCATCATCTCGACGCTGGTCAACAAGACCAGCGGCACGGTGAATATCTTTGGCCATGACCTGGACCGCGAGCCCGCGGCGCTCAAGCGCTGCATCGGCGTGGTGCCACAGGAATTCAACTTCAACCAGTTCGAAAAAGCCTTCGACATCGTCGTGACCCAGGCCGGTTACTACGGGATCCCGATGAAGATCGCCAAAGAGCGCGCCGAGCAGTACCTCACCCAACTGGGGTTATGGGACAAGCGTGACGTGCCTTCGCGCTCGCTGTCCGGCGGCATGAAGCGACGTCTGATGATCGCCCGGGCGCTGATTCATCAGCCGCGGCTGCTGATCCTTGATGAGCCGACTGCGGGTGTTGATATCGAGTTGCGTCGTTCCATGTGGTCGTTCCTCACCGAGTTGAATGAGCAGGGCACCACCATCATTCTGACCACGCACTATCTGGAAGAGGCCGAGCAGCTGTGCCGCAACATCGGCATCATCGACCACGGGGTCATTGTGGAAAACACGGGCATGAAGCAGTTGCTCAACAAGATGACCGTGGAAACCTTCCTGCTGGACCTCAAACACGAGCACAGGGTAGCGCCGCAGCTGACGGGTTATCCGAACACGCTGATCGATAGCCATACCCTGGAAGTCCAGGTCGACAAGAACGTGGGCATCACCGCACTGTTCAGCCAACTGGCGGCGCAGAATATTGAAGTGCTGAGCCTGCGCAACAAAACCAATCGCCTTGAGGAGTTGTTCGTGTCACTGGTGGAAAAAAATCTGGCGAAGGTGGCGGTATGAGCAACGAAACGACTTCCGAGCTGCGCCCCAATCTGGTTGCCCTGAACACTATTGTCTATCGCGAAATACGTCGTTTCATGCGCATCTGGCCGCAAACCTTGCTGCCGCCAGCGATCACCATGGTTTTGTACTTCGTGATCTTCGGTAACCTGATTGGTCGGCAGATTGGCGACATGGGTGGCTTCACCTATATGCAATACATCGTGCCGGGTCTGATCATGATGTCGGTGATCACTAACTCATATGGCAATGTGGTCTCGAGCTTCTTTGGTGCCAAATTCCAGCGTTCGGTGGAAGAGTTGATGGTTTCCCCGGTGTCCCCTCACACCATATTGATCGGCTACGTGCTGGGTGGTGTGCTGCGCGGGCTGGCGGTGGGCATCATCGTGACGATCCTGTCGATGTTCTTCACTGATCTGCAGGTTCACCATCTGGGCGTCACCATTGTGGTGGTATTGCTGACCGCGACCATCTTCTCGCTACTGGGCTTTATCAATGCCGTGTTCGCGCGCAACTTCGACGATATCTCGATTATCCCGACCTTCGTGCTGACCCCGCTGACGTACCTGGGCGGCGTGTTTTATTCCATCAGCCTGCTGCCGCCGTTCTGGCAAACCGTGTCGCTGGCCAACCCGGTTCTGCACATGGTCAACGCCTTCCGTTACGGCATCCTGGGTGTGTCCGACATCCGCATCAGCATTGCCATGGCGTTCATGGTGATTGCGACGATTGTGCTGTATGTCGCTTGTGCGCGGTTGCTGGTGAGCGGGCGCGGGATGCGTTCTTAGTAGACACGGTGCTTGGTTTGACGTCGTGGGACCGGCTTTAGCCGGGAAGACGGTATTTCGGCAGAAAGATATGCTGTGGCTGTCCCGGCCTCTTCCCGGCTAAAGCCGGTCCCACGACGGTGACACGGCCACGAAAATTGTCGGCGACAAGGTATGCATCGCTCCAAGGTAATGTGAAAACACCATGCTGGTAATCTCCAACAACGTTCACCTCCCCGATGCGGAAATCGAATTGACTGCCATCCGCGCACAGGGCGCGGGTGGGCAGAACGTCAATAAGGTTTCCAGTGCGGTGCACCTGCGTTTCGACATCAACGCTTCATCGCTGCCGCCTTTCTACAAAGAGCGGTTGCTGGCGTTGCGTGATAGCCGGATTACCAGTGAAGGTGTGCTCGTGCTAAAGGCCCAGCAATACCGCACTCAGGAACAGAACCGCGCCGATGCGCTGGAGCGTTTGACCGAGCTGATCGTCAACGCGGCCAAGGTCGAGAAGAAGCGCCGGCCGACCAAGCCGACGCTGGGGTCCAAGACCCGCCGCCTGGAGTCGAAGACCAAGCGTGGCTCGATCAAGGCGGGTCGCGGCAAAGTGGATTTCTGATCAGGCGCTCTGTTGGCGCGCCGCTTTGGCCTGCTTGTACAGCCAGACGCTCAACGCCAGGCCGCTGAGAGAGGCGAGGGCTGCAAACAGGAAGATCGAGGCGAAGCCAAAGCCTGCGGCCACGGCACCCGCTACTGGACCGGTGATCCCCAGCGACAAGTCAATGAATAGCGAATAAGCGCCGACTGCCGCGCCCCGGCTGGAAGCTGGCACCAGATTCACTGCCTCGACACCCAGAGCGGGGAACACCAACGAGAAACCAAAGCCGGTCAACGCCGCGCCAGCCAGTGCCAGCTCTGGGGATGGCGCCATCCACAGCAACAGCAAGCCTAGACTTTCAACGCTCAGGCAGCCAATCGCCACTTTGAAGCCGCCAATCCGGTTGATCATGTTGCCGAACAACAGCCGCGCCCCGATGAACGACGCGCCGAACAGGCTTAGACACAGCACGGCGTTCGGCCAGTTATGGCTGTTGTAATAAAGCGTGATGAACGTAGCGATGGTGCCGAACCCTATAGACCCCAGCGCGAGGCCCATGCCGTGCGGGAAAACCTTGCCGAGCACGTGAATGAAAGGCATGCGCTCGCCATGCACGATCGGTACGGCTTCTTTGTTCCAGCCCAGTTTCAACCCGAGCAGGGCGAGCAGGATGATGCTTACGCCCATGCTCCATAGTCCCAGTGTGCTGACCAGCATCACCCCAAGCGGAGCGCCGATGGCCAGTGCGCCGTAGCTGGCGATGCCATTCCAGGAAATTACTTTGGCGGTGTTCTGCGAGCCAACGCGGCCAATGCCCCAGCCTATCGACCCGGAACCCACGAGGCTCTCGGCACTGCCCAACACCAGTCGGCCGAAGAACAAGCTGATCAGGCTGACCATGGGCCACGCCTGCAACCAACTCGACAGCAGCATGAACACACCGCTCAGTCCGCAACCGGCCAGGCCGAATAGCACCGCTTTCTTGGGGCCGAGGTTATCAATGATGCGCCCGGCATACGGGCGGCTGAGCAGCGTTGCCAGGTATTGCACGCTGATCACCAGCCCGGCTGTCACCGCGCCGAACCCCAGGTCGGTGTGGACATACCCCGGCAGGACCGCCAGCGGAATACCGACGTTCAGGTAACCGATGAAGGTGAACATGACGATGGAGACGACTTGCAAAGTGACTGCCATGGGGCGTTGCGAATCACTGCGTGGTGTATCAGGCATGGGTAAGCGGTCCACTGTAACGGCGGGGAAATCAAACGAGGCTGCAGGTCGAGTCGAACCTTAGCAAGCTAACCAAGTGCTCAATGATAGCGGCGAACGGGTGCCGGACTGGAGGCCTGGTAAAAAAAATTTACCGCGAGAGTATGCGGTCAGGAAGGGGCAGAGGCTTATTGAGGCTGTTCAGGTGCGACCAGTTGGGTCGTTACCAGCGCGGCGAGGGCGTTTTCCTGATTACCGAAACGGTCGAGCAGGGCCTGCTTCTTTTCCGGGCTCAACTGTGCCCAGATTTTGATCATCAGTTCGGCAGTGCCGATCAGGGTATTGGCTTGTGCTTCGGTGAAGTCTTTCATGTGCAGCCTGTGGTCATCGGCAATCAGACGTATGAAAACACAGCGAGGCTGGTTTCCGATACGTCTGAAAAATCACCCTCAGTCTTCGCTGGAGGCTTGCTGGCCTTGTTCGGCCTGTACACCGGCTTTCATGTCGACCGGTTGACCGAGTTCCAGCTGAGCCAGTGTCGATTGCTCAGGCTCTTTCTGGCCAGGGGGAAAGTTAGGAATTTCATGCATTTTCAATGCTCCTTGCACAAGTTTTTTAGTTGCTGGGCAGAACCAGTGCTTCTAAAAAGCTTGTGCAGGATACAGCAGAGATAATGACAGATAGACTTTTATCTCGACCGTTGGTCATGTGCGGAAACAAAAACCGGATTTTATTGTCCGGCGTCGAGACAGGGATTTCTGAACTATTTGTGATGCGATCCCGTGGGCGCCCAATGTCGTGGGACCGGCTTTAGCCGGGAAGAGGCCAGTGCAGTCACTGAACCCAGGTTGTCAGAAAAACCGCCTTCCCGGCTAAAGCCGGTCCCACGTCGTACATCAGCTTGCACGCCAATATGGAGCTCCCACAGGTTGGTGTCAGCGTTGAAATACCGCTAACCCTATTTACGCCCCTCAGCGTCCTTGGCCACCTCATCCGTTCGCGCCGCCATGATGAAGTCGTTGCGGTGCAGGCCTTTGATAGAGTGGCTCCACCAGGTCACGGTCACTTTGCCCCATTCGGTCAGCAGGCCCGGGTGATGACCTTCTGCTTCGGCTATCGCACCCACCGCATTGGTGAATGCCAGTGCAAACTTGAAATTCTTGAACAGATAGATTTTTTCCAGCTGCATCACGCCGTCGCGGACCTCGATGTTCCAGTCCGGAATCTGCTTCAGCAGCACGGGCAGTTCGGCTTCGCTGACTTGCGGGGCATTGGCACTGCAGGCTTCGCAGCTGGCTTGGGATAGTTGGGTCATGAAGGGTTTCCTGTTCAGGCCGCTTGGGGAGTGGACGGATTTTTAGGCGGGAATTTCGGTGCGTGCAGACCCAGCTGCATAGCTTGCCCGACCATCCCCATGATGTCTTCCTGGGCCAGGTCGAATAGCTGCTTCAAGTCCGGCAACACAAAATACAAGGGTTGCAGGATATCGATACGGTAAGGCGTGCGCATGGCTTCCAGAGGATCGAACGCTTGATGTTCCGGCGTACTCGACAGGCTGTAAACCGCTTCTTTTGGAGAGGAAAGAATGCCTCCCCCATAGATTTTCCGACCTTGCGGTGTATCGACCAGCCCGAACTCAATGGTCATCCAGTACAGGCGTGCCAGATAGACGCGATGTTCTTTGCTGGCGCTGAGGCCGAGCTTGCCATAGGTGTGAGTGAATTCGGCGAACCACGGGTTGGTCAGCAGCGGGCAGTGGCCGAAGATCTCGTGAAAGATATCCGGCTCTTGCAGGTAGTCCAGTTCTTCCTGGCTGCGAATGAACGTCGCCACAGGAAACTGTTTGTTGGCCAGCAGCTCGAAAAAGGTCTGAAACGGAATCAGCGCCGGAACCCGCGCCACTTGCCAGCCGGTCGTCGCACACAGAACGCTGTTGATTTCCGCCAATTGCGGAACGCGGTCAGTAGGCAGAGCCAGTTGCTCGATGCCGTCGAGGTATTCCTGGCAGGCGCGGCCTTCAATCACCTTCATCTGTCGGGTGATCAAGGTATTCCAAACCTCATGCTCGGCGCTCGGGTAGTCAATGAACCCATGGGCGTCGGGTTCGCGTGCCACGTATTTCGTAGAGCTCATGCCACTCTCCCTGGGGTTCTTTTTATTGGGTTTGTTACGAACGCCCAGGATCATCAATAGCGCATTTCAGCCATGCAGACTTTCGGTGTTTTGAACTGACGTGGCGAGTATTAGCGAAATTTCGTAAAGAAATCTTTACGAGGTTGGCGAATACCTGATTATCTTGCGATCAAGTGAGTTTTTCGGGATTCAGCTGTCACGAATTCTTGACGCTATCTTTCGCATCATCATAAAAATAACAACAGCCACAGGACTCATCCGCCATGCGCATCAAAGTGCACTGTCAAAACCGCATCGGTATGACTCGCGACATTCTCGATCTGCTGGCCTCCTACGGCGTCAACGTCGCCCGGGGCGAGGTGGGCGGGGAGCACGGCGACGCGATCTATCTACACTGCCCGAATCTGATCAATCTGCAATTTCAGTCATTGCGCCCGCGCTTCGAAGCCATTACCGGCGTCTTTGGCGTCAAGCGGGTGGGGCTAATGCCCAGTGAGCGGCGGCATATGGAGTTAGACGCATTGCTTGGCGCGCTGGAGTTTCCGGTGCTGTCCATCGACATGGGCGGTTCAATCGTCGCGGCTAACCGGGCTGCCGCTCAATTACTGGGCGTGCGGGTGGATGAAGTGCCGGGTATTGCGTTGTCGCGTTACGCCGAAGACCTTGATGTACCTGAGCTGATCCGCAGCAACAAGTCCCGGATCAATGGCCTTCGAGTGACCATTCGGGGGGATGTATTTCTTGCTGATATTGCGCCTTTGCAGTCGCGCCATGACGACAGCGAAGCGATGGCGGGGGCAGTGTTGACCCTGCATCGTGCTGACCGGGTCGGTGAGCAGATCTATCAGGTCCGTAAGGAAGAACTGCGCGGTTTTGACAGCATTTTCCAGAGCTCCAGAGTCATGGCAGCGGTAGTGCGTGAAGCTCGGCGCATGGCGCCGCTGGACGCACCTTTATTAATTGAAGGTGAAACGGGCACCGGCAAAGAGTTGCTGGCCCGGGCCTGCCACCTCGCCAGCCCCCGTGGGCAGTCGCCGTTGATGGCGATGAACTGCTCGGGCCTGTCTGATGCCATGGCCGAGACCGAGTTGTTCGGTTACGGCCCGGGCGCGTTCGACGGCGCGCGAGCCGAGGGCAAACTGGGTCTGTTGGAGCTGACGGCGGGAGGCACGCTGTTTCTGGATGGTGTGGGCGAACTCAGTTCGCGCATGCAGGCCAAATTGCTGCGTTTTCTGCAGGACGGCTGCTTCCGGCGGGTCGGCAGCGACGAAGATGTTTTTCTCGATGTGCGTATCATGTGCTCGACTCAGGTTGACCTGTCTGAGTTGTGTGTGAAGGGTGAGTTTCGCCAGGACCTTTACCACCGCCTTAACGTCTTGACCCTGCACATCCCGCCGTTGCGTGAATGCCTGGATGGTCTTGGCCCTCTGGTTGAGCACTTTCTGGATCAGGCCAGCCGTCAGATAAGCTGTCCTTTGCCCAGGCTGGCGACTGCTGCCATGGAGCGTTTGAGTCATTACCAATGGCCGGGCAATGTCCGGCAACTGGAAAATGTCTTGTTCCAGGCCGTTTCGTTATGCGAAGGCGGCACGGTAAAGGCCGAGCACATCCGTTTGCCGGATTACGGCGTGCGCGATCCGTTGGCGGAGTTTTCCATGGACGGTGGGCTGGATGAGATAGTTGGCCGTTTTGAAAAAGCGTTATTGCAACGTTTGTATGCGGAATATCCCAGCAGTCGGCAACTTGGGAAGCGGCTGGGTGTTTCCCATACAACGGTGGCTAACAAGTTACGGGATTATGGGTTAAGTACTTTCAGCAAGCCGGATGATAATTGTCGGTAGGAGCGAACTTGTTCGCGAGATGTTGGCATATCAGCAAATATTTACCTGACACACCTTCTCGCCAACAAGTTGCCTCCTACCCATAATTGCCTGACGGATGTCACTCAACTATTACTGCAGCCGTTACCCATGACCTGATAGCCCATCACATGCTGCTGGCCTTTGGAGTCTTCATAGGTCATGCGCATCGGTACAACCTTGCAGACGTCAGGGATGGCGGTAATGGAGATGACTTTGGCAATATCCGGATGGCTGCCGTAGGTGTATTGCTCGACGCGAGCTTGTTGGGCAGCAACTTTTGCTCCTGATTCTTCAGCCATTGCAAATGTGCTGAAACCACAGAGTGCCAGAACCAACAGTGAAACTTTCATTTCAGTTTTACCTTCTTGAGTTCGAAAGGGGGCACATCGCCCTTGTAGAGCGATGTGTGAAGCCTGTATCAGAGGATAATCAACTCGCCGTGGGGGGCTGTCAGTTATTAATCATGTGCCTTGTTTGGCGAAGTCGATTCTATGCCTGTCACCGAACTTCATATAGAAACACTTTTGATAAACACTATTGAGCGAATTGACAACAATCCCTGAGAGCACCGAGCCAGAGGCTTATGAACGGTTGACTACGATCTTGCCTGTCCCTTTCAATGGGAAGCACGGGCCTGTTTATCTGATCGGTAAGACCATCGTCGAATGGTCCCGACGCCGACAGGCGGATACAACAGGGGCATAAAACAACAACTATCCACCGAGGTAACCAAGATGAGTGCAGCTTCCCTGTACCCCGTCCGCCCAGAAGTCGCAGCGAGCACGCTGACCGATGAGGCGACCTACAAGGCCATGTACCAGCAGTCGGTGGTCAATCCCGATGGCTTCTGGCGTGAACAAGCTCAGCGTCTGGACTGGATCAAACCTTTTACCTCGGTCAAGCAGACCTCGTTCGACGACCACCGTGTCGACATCAAATGGTTTGCCGATGGCACCCTGAACGTTGCCTATAACTGCCTGGATCGCCATCTCGAAGAGCGCGGCGACACCATCGCAATCATCTGGGAGGGCGACGATCCTTCCGAAAGCCGCAACATCACGTATCGCGAACTGCATGCCGAAGTCTGCAAGTTCGCCAACGCCTTGCGCGGTCAGGATGTCCATCGTGGCGACGTTGTGACTATTTATATGCCGATGATTCCCGAGGCCGTGGTCGCCATGTTGGCCTGCGCCCGCATCGGTGCAATTCACTCGGTAGTTTTTGGTGGCTTCTCTCCCGAAGCGCTGGCTGGCCGCATCATCGATTGCAAATCCAAAGTGGTCATCACCGCTGACGAAGGTCTGCGCGGCGGCAAGAAAACCGCCATGAAAGCCAACGTCGACCGGGCGCTGACCAATCCGGAAACCGCCAGCGTACAGAAAGTCATCGTCTGCAAACGCACTGGCGGCGACATCGAATGGAACCGCCATCGCGACATCTGGTATCACTCGCTGCTGGACGTGGCGTCCGAGATCTGTGCGCCGAAAGAAATGGGGGCCGAAGAGTCGCTGTTCATCCTTTACACCTCGGGTTCGACGGGCAAACCGAAAGGCGTGCTGCACACCACAGGCGGTTATCTGCTGTATGCCGCGCTGACGCACGAGCGAGTGTTCGACTACAAGCCAGGGGAAATCTACTGGTGCACCGCCGACGTCGGCTGGGTGACAGGCCACAGCTATATCGTCTACGGCCCGCTGGCCAACGGCGCGACCACGCTGTTGTTTGAAGGCGTACCGAACTATCCGGACATCACGCGTCTGTCGAAGATCATCGACAAGCATAAAGTCAACATCCTTTACACCGCACCGACCGCCATTCGCGCGATGATGGCTGAAGGCACCAAGTCCGTTGAAGGTGCTGACGGTTCAAGCCTGCGCCTTCTGGGTTCGGTGGGCGAGCCGATCAACCCGGAGGCCTGGAACTGGTACTACAACACCGTTGGTAAGAAAAACTGCCCGATCGTCGATACCTGGTGGCAGACCGAAACCGGCGGCATCTTGATCAGCCCGTTGCCGGGCGCAACGGCCCTCAAGCCCGGCTCGGCAACGCGTCCGTTCTTCGGTGTGATCCCGGCATTGGTGGATAACCTCGGCAACCTGATCGAAGGCGCTGCCGAAGGCAATCTCGTCATCCTCGATTCGTGGCCGGGTCAATCACGCTCTCTGTACGGCGACCACGACCGGTTCGTCGATACCTACTTCAAGACCTTCCGCGGCATGTACTTCACGGGCGACGGCGCGCGTCGTGACGAGGACGGTTACTACTGGATCACCGGGCGCGTGGATGACGTGCTTAACGTCTCCGGCCACCGCATGGGCACGGCTGAAATCGAAAGTGCGATGGTTGCGCACCCGAAGGTTGCCGAAGCCGCTGTGGTCGGCGTGCCGCATGATTTGAAGGGGCAGGGTATCTACGTTTACGTGACGCTCAACGGCGGTGAAGTACCGGATGACGCGCTGCGCAACGAGCTGCGTAACTGGGTCCGCAAAGAAATCGGCCCGATTGCTTCGCCTGACGTGATTCAGTGGGCGCCTGGCCTTCCGAAAACCCGTTCCGGTAAAATCATGCGCCGCATCCTGCGCAAGATCGCCACAGGTGAATACGATTCGCTGGGCGATATCTCGACCCTGGCCGATCCGAGCGTGGTGCAGCATCTGATCGACACGCACAAGACCATGAAAGTGGCCTGATAGTCAGCGCTTCAAAAGCCCCATTCGGTGTGAGCCGGGTGGGGCTTTTTTGTTTTCCCGATCGAGACCGCAGCGTTCCGATCGCGAGCAAGCTCGGTTCCCGCAGGAGAACGCTATCTCATGTGGGAGATTCTATGTTTGCCCCGCAAGCTGATTGATGACGTGGGACCGGCTTTAGCCGGGAAGACGGTATTTCTGCAGATAAATATTCAGTGTCTGTCCCGGCCTCTTCCCGGCTAAAGCCGGTCCCACGTCATCAGTGATTCCTGTGGGGGCAGAGGTTGCTCGCGATTGGGGTAGCACAAAACCTCAGGCTCCGCGAAATCTCGGTTTCATCCAACCAGGATATATATCGAGCTGTTACCGATCCCGGCGCTCCGGTAACGCCACTCCCGCTTATGGGGCAATGCACCTCACGTCTGTAAGAATCGGCTACTCAAATAGCTGGCAGATAAACATGCGGCAATCCCACCCTTGCCGTATTACAAGGCTTTGCTAATAATGGGCGCGCATTTTGCTGTAATCACGGGTTATCCTTCTTTTCGCCTTTGCATAGCCACTTTTGGTTGTCAATGCCCGCGCCGTGATTTTCAGTGCATTTGTAACTAGTTGTCGCATTGAAGAAATATCGACTTCGAGCGTCCCGTTAAAATGCCGCTCACTCGCCGCAGGCTTGCAGGTCCGGACACCGGTCCCAGCCGCCAGGCGTCTATCTCCAATAGTCCTCTTCGCATCCTGGGCTTTTGCTCACGTTGCCATTTGTCGTGTTTTACCGACGGAGTCCTGACAATGAAAAAGCTCATGCTGCTTGGCGCAATGGCGCTGACTGTTCTGGCGCAGCCAGTGTTCGCAGACGAAAAGCCTCTGAAAATCGGTATTGAAGCGGCGTACCCTCCGTTTGCCTCCAAAGCACCGGACGGCAGCATCGTCGGTTTCGACTACGATATCGGCAACGCGCTGTGTGCTGAAATGAAGGTCAAGTGCACGTGGGTCGAGCAGGAATTCGACGGCCTGATCCCGGCGCTGAAAGTGCGCAAGATTGATGCGATCCTGTCCTCGATGTCCATCACCGAAGACCGCAAGAAGTCTGTTGATTTTACTGATCGCTACTACAGCACTCAGGCGCGCCTGGTCATGAAGGAAGGCACCACCGTCAGCGACAGCCTGGATGAACTCAAAGGCAAGACGATCGGCGCGCAACGTGGAACGATCCACGACACTTTCGCCAAAAAGGTGCTTGAGCCCAAGGGCGCCGTGATCAAGTCCTACAGCTCCCAGAACGAAATCTACCTGGACCTGAAGGCTGGTCGTCTGGACGGCACAGTAGCGGACGCGACCCTGCTGCAGGATGGTTTCCTGAAAACCGATTCGGGCAAGGGCTATGCTTTTGTCGGCCCGGCATTCACCGATCCGGCTTACTTTGGTGACGGCATCGGCATTGCTGTTCGCAAAGGCGACAAGGCGAATGTTGATCGCATCAACGCCGCCATCGCTGCGATTCGCGCTAACGGCGAATACAAAAAGATTCAGGACAAGTACTTCGACTTCGACGTTTACGGCAAGTAAACCTGTCGTCACGGATGGCGCAGCCAGAAACCGTTTTCGGTGTTGTGGCTAGCGCCATTTTTTACACCCATGAGGACTGCACAACATGTTGAATGGCTACGGGGCTGTCATCCTCGAGGGCGCAGGGCTGACGCTGCAACTGGCCCTGTCGTCGATGGCGCTGGCAATCGTCCTGGGTCTGATCGGTGTGTCGTTGCGTTTGTCACCGGTGCGCTGGCTGGCCTGGCTGGGTGACGTGTATTCCACCGTGATTCGCGGCATTCCCGATCTGGTCCTGATCCTGCTGATTTTCTACGGCGGTCAGGGTGCGTTGAACACCATTGCGCCGATGCTCGGTCACGACGATTACATCGACCTGAGCCCGTTGGCTGCCGGTATCGGCACCCTGGGTTTCATCTTCGGTGCTTATCTGTCGGAAACCTTCCGCGGTGCCTTCATGGCAATCCCCAAAGGGCAGGCCGAAGCGGGCCTTGCTTACGGCATGAGCCATTCGAAAGTGTTTTTCAGAATTCTGGTGCCGCAGATGGTTCGCCTGGCGATCCCCGGCTTCACCAACAACTGGCTGGTACTGACCAAGGCGACGGCGCTGATTTCGCTGGTCGGTCTGCAGGACATGATGTTTCTCGCCAAGCAGGCAGGCGACGCCACCAGTCAGCCTTTTACCTTCTTCCTGGCGGTGGCCGCGATTTATCTGCTGATTACCAGTGTTTCGCTATTGGCCCTGCGTCTTGTGGAAAAACGTTACTCCGTTGGAGTTAGGGCGGCTGACCTGTGATTTTTGATTACAACGTCATCTGGGACAGTCTGCCGCTGTACTTTGCAGGTCTGCTGACCACCCTTGAGTTGCTTGGCATGGCCCTGGCGTTTGGTCTGTTGGCAGCGTTGCCACTGGGCCTGATGCGTGTTTCCAGGAAACCGTGGGTGAATCTGCCAGCCTGGCTCTACACCTATGTGATTCGTGGCACGCCGATGCTGGTGCAGCTGTATCTGATCTATTACGGCCTTTCACAGTTCGCTGCAGTTCGGGAAAGCTTCCTCTGGCCGTGGTTGTCCAGTGCAACCTTTTGCGCCTGTCTGGCGTTTGCGATCAATACCAGCGCCTATACCGCGGAAATCATCGCTGGCAGCTTGAAAGCTACGCCTGCGGGCGAGATTGAAGCGGCGCGCGCCATGGGCATGTCCAAATCCAAAATGTACCGCCGCATCCTGCTGCCCTCGGCCTTGCGTCGAGCGCTGCCGCAGTACAGCAACGAAGTGATCATGATGTTGCAGACCACCAGTCTCGCGTCCAGCGTGACCCTGGTCGACATCACCGGAGCGGCCCGGGCGGTCAACTCCGAAAGCTTTTTGCCCTTCGAAGCGTTTATCACCGCAGGCGTGTTCTACCTGTGCCTGACATTCATTCTGGTGCGCCTGTTCAAGCTGGCTGAACGCCGCTGGCTGGGCTACCTCGCACCCCGGAAGGCCTGACATGCAAAGAACCGATCATGTATTGCCGTGGGGCACCCTCGGCACGGAGCGCCAGCTGAGCGTGTTCCGCTTTGGCAGCGGCGAGCGCAAGGCCTACATTCAGGCCAGCCTGCACGCCGATGAGTTGCCGGGTATGCGCACGGCCTGGGAGCTGAAAAAGCGCCTGGCTGAACTGGAAGAGCAGGGCGCGCTCAAGGGCGTTATCGAACTGGTACCGGTCGCCAACCCGATTGGCCTGGGCCAGTTGCTGCAAGGTGCGCATCAAGGACGCTTCGAATTCGGCAGCGGCAAGAACTTCAACCGTGATTTCTCCGAGCTCAGCGAGCCGGTGGCTGAGTTGCTTGAAGGGCAATTGGGCGATGACCCGCACAGCAATGTGCAGTTGATCCGTCAGGCCATGACCACGGTGCTGGCCAACCTGCCTCCGGCGGAAAGTGAGCTGCGCGGCATGCAACGGATTCTGCTGAGTCACGCATGCGTGGCCGATGTGGTGCTCGACCTGCATTGCGATGCTGACGCTGCATTGCACATGTACGCCTTGCCGCAACACTGGCCGCAATGGCGCTCGCTGACCGCACATTTGAATGTGCAAGTAGCCTTGTTGGCCGAAGACTCGGGCGGGAGTTCGTTCGACGAGGCGTGTTCGCTGCCGTGGTTGCGCCTGTCGCGGATTTTCCCTGATGCACAGATCCCGCTTGCCTGTCTGGCAACCACCATTGAGCTGGGCGGTCAGGCGGATACCGGTAAACCTGAGGCCGAAGCCCATGCCGAAGGCATTCTGGCGTTTCTTGCCGAGCAGGGTTTCATCACGGGTGACTGGCCGCAGGCAGCCCACCAGGAATGCGAAGGCATGCCGTTCGAAGGCACTGAATTGCTGTTCGCCCCGCACCCTGGTGTGGTGACTTTCCTGCGCGAAGCAGGGTCTTGGGTCGAGGTGGGCGAGCCGCTGTTTGAAGTGATTGATCCGCTGTCTGACCGGGTCAGCACCGTTTGTTCGAATACCGCCGGGGTGTTGTTTGCCATCGAGCGATTGCGTTACGCCCAGCCGGGTTTCTGGCTGGCCAAGGTGGCGGGTCGTACTGCCCGACGTCAGGGTCGCTTGCTCAATGACTGACCCATTTGTGAGAACCGAAAGCATGAACAAACTGGAAGTCCAGGACCTGCACAAACGCTACGGCAGCCATGAAGTGCTCAAGGGTGTTTCCCTGACCGCCAAAGCGGGCGATGTGATCAGCATCATCGGCTCCAGTGGTTCGGGCAAAAGTACCTTCCTGCGTTGCATCAACCTGCTGGAACAGCCCCATGCGGGCAAGATTCTGCTCAACAATGAAGAGCTTCAGCTGGTCGCCAATAAAGACGGCAGCATGCGCGCTGCGGACCCCAAACAGCTGCAACGCATGCGTTCGCGCCTGTCCATGGTGTTCCAGCATTTCAACCTGTGGTCGCACATGACGGCGCTGGAAAACATCATCGAAGCCCCCGTGCATGTGCTGGGCGTGTCGAAGAAGGAAGCGCTGGAAAAAGCCGAGCATTATCTGGCCAAAGTAGGCGTTGCTCACCGCAAGGACGCCTATCCGGGGCATATGTCCGGCGGCGAACAGCAGCGCGTGGCCATTGCCCGTGCCTTGGCGATGGAGCCGGAAGTCATGCTGTTCGACGAACCGACCTCCGCGCTGGACCCTGAACTGGTGGGGGACGTGCTCAAAGTCATGCAGGCCCTTGCCCAGGAAGGCCGGACCATGGTCGTGGTGACGCACGAAATGGGCTTTGCCCGTGAAGTCTCCAACCAGTTGATCTTTCTCCACAAAGGCGTGGTCGAAGAGCGCGGTGATCCTCGTGAAGTGCTGGTCAACCCTCAGTCCGAACGTTTGCAGCAGTTCCTGTCGGGTAGCTTGAAGTAACGAAAAGCTACGTTTAGACGATGCCTTTCGAGACGTAACAGTTCATGCTGCGCGGCAAGCAGCATGAGCTGATTGCAGTAGATTCAGCCTGGGCGTCGACGCCCGCCCCATAAGCTGTGTACACAGTTTCAACAACAGCGACACGTTTCGGATTGCATGCCATGACCGCTCAACGAATTGGTTTTCTTATCTGGCCCAGCACCAAAGCCCTGACTCTGGCGCTGGCCGAGGAAGCCTTGCGTGTCGCCCAGCGCGTCCACCCGGAAGTGCTTTACGAACTGTCGTTTCTACAAGCCGAAGCGCCCGCCGAGGGTGCATGGCAATTGCCCGGCGAGCCGTGGGCGGGGCGGCTGGAGGGTTGCCAGAAGCTGTTTTTGCTGGCGGATGAGCCACCTGCGGCGGTGAATTCCACCCTGGCTTCGGCGCTCAAGCAGCTGGTGCGTTCCGGTTGCGTGATTGGCGGGCTGTCAGCAGGGGTTTATCCACTCGCTCAACTGGGACTGCTTGATGGTTACCGGGCAGCCGTGCACTGGCGCTGGCAGGATGATTTCACCGAGCGTTTCCCCAAGGTCATTGCCACCAGTCATCTGTTTGACTGGGATCGTGATCGCTTGACGGCGTGCGGCGGTATGTCAGTGCTGGATCTGTTGCTGGCCGTGCTGGCACGCGATCATGGCGCAGAACTGGCAGGTGCGGTATCCGAAGAACTGGTAGTGGAGCGCATTCGTGAAGGCGGCGAGCGCCAGCGTATTCCGTTGCAGAATCGTCTGGGTTCCAGCCATCCCAAGCTGACCCAGGCGGTGCTGTTGATGGAGGCCAACATCGAAGAGCCGCTGACCACGGATGAAATCGCCCAGCACGTGTGTGTCTCGCGGCGTCAGCTGGAGCGGATTTTCAAGCAATACCTCAATCGCGTGCCGAGCCAGTATTACCTTGAACTGCGCCTCAACAAGGCACGGCAGATGCTGATGCAGACCAGCAAGTCCATCATTCAGATCGGCCTGTCCTGTGGCTTCTCGTCCGGTCCGCACTTCTCCAGCGCCTACCGCAACTTCTTCGGCGCCACCCCCCGAGAAGACCGCAATCAACGCCGTAGCAGCAGCCCTTTTGAATTGTCGTCGGTGCCTGCAGAGCGGGGTTGAGCGGCTGGAACTGTA
>NZ_JACONW010000076.1 GCF_014357575.1 Pseudomonas folii
CCGGGTATGCCGAGCGACAGCGAGGTACCAAGTGGTGGGGCAAGAGCGTTTTGCTTACTTTTGCGCCCAAAAGTGAGGCGCCGTAAGGGCGCAACCAATATCAGCCGTGGCTCCGGTAACGGATATGTACACAAGAATTGCTGCATGAAAGTTGTGTAGATACCTATGCCGCGAAAGAGCGACGCGGTCTGCAGTAAAACCGCGGTGTTCTTATCGTCGGAATGCCGCCCAGACCAAGCACCGCTCTCACAGGGAACCGAGTTCGCCACGCGACAACGCGGTGCCCAAGGACACCGCGCCGTCTACCGCATATTTCTCAATCAATACCCCGTAACCGCCCCCGGAATCCACGAAGTCCCTGCCAGCGGCACTCGGGCCATCGCTGCCGATTCAACTGTCAGCGCTACCAGGTCCTCCGGATCAAGGTTGTGCAGGTGAGACTTGCCGCAGGCGCGGGCCATGGTCTGAGCTTCCAGGACCAGCACACGCAGGTAGTTGGCCAGACGACGACCGCCCTCCACCGGGTCCAGACGCTTGGACAACTCCGGATCCTGCGTGGTGATGCCCGCCGGGTCGCGACCGTTCTGCCAGTCATCATAGAAGCCCGCCGCAGAACCGATCTTTTTCAGTTCCTCGTCCAGACGTGGATGGTTGTCACCCAATGCGATCAACGCCGCAGTGCCGATGGCAACGGCGTCAGCACCCAGTGCCATGGCCTTGGCCACGTCGGCACCGTTACGGATGCCGCCGGAAACGATCAATTGCACTTTGCGGTGCATGCCCATTTCCTGCAGTGCCTGAACGGCTTGAGGAATGGCCGACAGAATCGGGATGCCGACATGTTCGATGAACACCTCTTGCGTCGCCGCCGTACCGCCTTGCATGCCGTCGAGCACGATTACGTCGGCACCGGCTTTGACCGCCAGTTTGACGTCGTAATAAGGGCGACTCGCGCCAATCTTCACGTAGATCGGTTTTTCCCAATCAGTGATTTCACGAAGCTCGGCAATTTTGATCGCCAGGTCATCCGGACCGGTCCAGTCCGGGTGACGACAGGCCGATCGCTGGTCAACGCCAATCGGCAAGGTGCGCATACCGGCCACACGTTCGGTGACTTTCATGCCGAGCAGCATGCCGCCACCGCCCGGTTTGGCGCCCTGCCCCAGTACGATTTCGATGGCATCGGCCTTGCGCAGGTCATCGGGGTTCATGCCGTAACGCGAAGGCAGATACTGATAAACCAGGTGCTGAGACTGACCGCGCTCTTCCGGGGTCATACCGCCGTCACCGGTGGTGGTGCTGGTCCCGGCGATGGAAGCGCCGCGACCCAGGGCTTCCTTGGCGTTGGCCGACAATGCACCGAAGCTCATCCCGGCAATCGTCACGGGAATCTTCAGGTGCAATGGTTTCTTGGCGAAACGGTTGCCGAGGATCACGTCGGTGCCGCACTTCTCACGATAGCCTTCCAGCGGGTAGCGAGACACGCTGGCGCCCAACAACAGCAGGTCATCAAAGTGCGGCAGCTTGCGCTTGGTGCCGCCGCCGCGAATGTCGTAGATGCCGGTTTCGGCGGCCCGCTGGATTTCCTGAATGGTCAGCCGGTCGAAGGTCGCCGATTCGCGTAATACGGGAGTCGCTGCTTTCGGGTTAAGAGAGTCGCTCATGGTGTGGCTCCTGAATCAGTACGCGGACGCGTTATCGACTTTGAAGTTGTACAACTGACGGGCCGAGCCGTATCGCTTGAAATCAGCGGCCTTGTGTTCGAAACCGGCGCGATTGAGCAACCCTTGCAGTTCTTCCAGATGCTCGGCGCGCATCTCTTTCTCGATGCAGTCCGAGCCCAGGGATTCCACGGTGCCTTTGACGTAAATGTGGGTTTCGTACAGCGAGTCGCCCAGCGCATCGCCCGCGTCACCGCACACCACCAGTCGCCCGGCCTGGCCCATGAAGCAGCTCATGTGGCCGATGCTGCCGCCGACCACAATGTCGATGCCTTTCATGGAAATGCCGCAGCGCGCCCCGGCGTCGCCCTCAATGACCAACAAGCCGCCGTGGGCCGTGGCGCCTGCAGCCTGAGACGCACTGCCTTTGACCCGCACGTAACCGGACATCATGTTCTCGGCGCAACCCACGCCGACATTGCCGTGCACAGTGATCGAGGCCTTCTGGTTCATGCCCGCGCAGTAGTAACCGGCATGGCCCTGAATATCGATGGACACCGCTTCGTTGACGCCGACCGCCAGGTTGTGTGCGCCGTTGGCGTGAGTCACCACCCACTCGCGGTCCTGCACGTTGTTCACTTGATCATGCAGCGCCTGATTCAGCTCGCGCACGGTGGAGGTGGAAAGATCGATGGTTTTCATGTGTGCGCTCCTTAAGCCGACTCGCGTTCCCAGATGTACATGGTGGCCGGGACCGGTTCCCAGACCTTGGCGTTTTCAATGCCCGGCAGGCTCGACAGCGCCTGATATTCCGAGGCCATGGCCACGTAATCATCGGTTTCCGCGAGAATGGCTGGCTTGCAGGCAATCGGGTCACGGATCACCGCAAAGCCGTTGCGGGTGCCGATGGCGAAGGTGAAGAAGCCGTCCAGTGCTTCCAGCGAACTGTCCAGGGCGGTCTTTAACGAATCGCCCTGTTGCAGACGCCAGGCCAAGTAACCGGCGGCCACTTCAGTATCGTTTTCGGTGTCGAAATTGATGCCTTCGCGGCGCAATTCCTGACGCAGGCGGAAGTGGTTGGACAGTGAACCGTTGTGCACCAGACACAGGTCCGCGCCCGTCGAAAACGGGTGGCTGCCTTCCATGGTCACCGCACTTTCAGTGGCCATGCGGGTGTGGCCAATGATGTGGCTGCCCTTCATGTTCGCCAGACCGAAGCGTTCGGAAATCTCCTTCGGCAAGCCCATGCCCTTGAGAATCTCGATGCTCTTGCCAGCACTCATGATCCGCAAGCTGGGTGCCAGTTCAGCAAGAGCAGCACGCACCACGGCCTCTTCGGCCTTGACCTTCAACACGATGGCGCTTGCGTTCTGAAACCAGTCCAGCGACGCGGCCAGACGACCTTCAAGCGCGGCGACCAGCGCCTGAAAATCGTAGTCTTCAGTGGTTGCCTGCAAGGTCAGCTTGATCCAGCCATCACCCACTTCATCGCCATAGATCGCAAATCCTGCGCTGTCCGGGCCACGATCCGTCATGGCTGCGAGCATCGGTTCAAACAGCTTGCCGAGCTGGGATTCCAGCGCCGGATTTTTCAAATACAAACCAACGATTCCGCACATAGCCTCACCTTGTTCGGGAGCGGTAAGCTGCAAGCTGACCGGGTAGATAAATAGTGTTGTGTCGTTGCCGCAGACTGCTTTTCCTTGCCGCTTACAGCTTGAAACTCGCAGCTGCCGCCCAGCCAAATCAGAAAAACTCGGTGTAACGCTTGATCTCCCAATCACTTACATGGCGGCTGTACTCCACCCACTCCATGCGCTTGAGCTTGATGAATTCGCCAACGATTTCCTGCCCCATCACTTCAGCGAACAACGGGTCCGCTTCCAAGGCATCGCAGGCTTCCTTGAGGGACTGCGGCAGCGTCTTGATGCCGCGCGCGGCAATTTCTTCAAGGCTCAGGCTGTACAGGTTTTCGTTGCAGATCTGCTCGGGTTCCAGCTGACGGTCGATGCCGTCCAGGCCCGCAGCAATGATCGCGGCGCTGACCAGATAGGGATTGCAACCGGCGTCCGGCAGACGGAATTCCAGGCGCCCGTAAGGCACGCGAACCATGGCCGAGCGGTTGTTGGCACCAAAGGCAATAAAGGCCGGTGCCCAGGTCGCGCCTGACAGCGAATTACCCACAACAAGCCGCTTGTAGGAGTTGACGGTCGGTGCGGCGAAGGCACACAGCGCGGGGCCATGGGCGAGCAGCCCCGCCGCGAAGTGGTAAGCCATTTTCGACAGACCCATACCGTGCTTGTCGCTGGCATCGAAGAACAGGTTTTTGCTTTCGGCGCTGCTGATCGACAGGTGAAAATGCATGCCGTTACCGGCGCGCTTCGGGTCCGGTTTTGGCATGAAGGAGCAGATCATGCCCATGTCATTGGCGATCTCGCCGGCCGCCATGCGGAAGAACGTGAAGCGGTCCGCCGACTCCATGGCATCGCTGTAGGTGTAGTTGATCTCGAACTGGCCGTTGGCGTCTTCGTGGTCGATCTGATAGATCTCGAAGCCCACCGGCTGCAAGGCTTCGGTCAGCCGTTCAAGAAAAGCTCGGGAACGGGACAGACCTTTGTAGTCGTAGCAGGGTTTGTCGAGGCTATCGCTGGCGTCGACCAGTTGCAGCTTGCCGCTTTCATCGCGGCGCATCAGATTGAACTCAGGTTCGAGGCCGGTATTAAGCGTCCAGCCTTTGTCTTTCAGACGCTGCACTTGTTGTTGCAGCACATAGCGGCTGTCGTAAGGGTGTGGCTGGCCGTCAACATGCCCGATACACACCACCCGACCATAACCGGGTTGCCATGGCACCGGGATCAGTGTCGACAAATCGCCCTTGGCCATGAAGTCCGGCCCGTGTGGCTCCATGCCCATGCCGCAAATAGCAAAGCCTGCGAACCCTGCACCCGCCTCGGCCACCGCCTCCAGCCCGCAAATCGGCACCGATTTGGTTTTCGCGGCGCCATGAATATCAACGAATTGCGCCAGCACGTATTTGATCCCGTGCTCCTCGATCAAGCGCTGTGTTTCTGGTGGCAACATGAGTGATCACTCCTCGCGATAGGCAAGCGTTGTAGTAGGGATGACGGCTTCACTTTCCATCGGAATAATCAATATTCCGAAAGGGAAAGTTAATTTCCCAACAGGAATGCAAGCTACTTGCCAACTTGGTATGCCAGCGGCCGAAAGGAATGCAGGGGCGAAATTCTGCTGTATATATGGGAAACTCGTTTTCCCACGAGGAATAATCAACCGCCGCAACATGAAGAGCGGAGAAAAACGCACATTCACAGTGCGAAATTAAATTTCATGAACGGAAAACGTGCAGAGCTGATGAACACGCCGAACGAACCTGAACCGAAGTTGAAGCTTGAGCAGTACCTGGGCATTCAGATCAAACGCCAGCGCCAGGCGCAGGAGCTGAAACTGGCAGACGTTGCGCGTATCGCGGGCATCAGTCAGGGCATGCTCAGCAAGATCGAAAATGCGCAGGTCTCCACCAGTCTCGATAACCTCAGCCGCTTGTGCGACGTGCTGGGCATGCCCATGTCCAAGCTGTTCGCCCAGTACGATCAGAAAGGCAGCAGCGCGCTGCTGGTCAAGGCCGATGAAGGGCTGGAGGTGGTCCGCCGCGGCACGGAGAAAGGTCACACCTATCACCTGCTCAACCACACCCGCGGGCCGAAAAAGAGTTTCGAGGCGTACATGGTGAGCATGGACGACGCCAGCGAAGAATTTCCGACCTTCTCCCACCCCGGTACCGAGTTTCTGCACCTGCTGGAAGGCGAACTGGTGTATCGCCACGGCAATCAGCTCTACCGCATGGAAGCTGGCGACAGCCTGACCTTCGACGGCGACATCCCTCATGGCCCGGAAGAACTGGTCAAGGTGCCAATCCGCTTGTTGTCGATCATGAATTATGGGGCGCAGGGGGAGTAAGAGCGGCTCGCTTCTAAATCCGAGCCCATTGATGAGCTGTTCCCTTGTAGGAGCCAACTTGTTGGCGAGGCATCATCCTGTGTAGGCAGGCCTGGCGTCTCTCGAACAAGTTCGTTCTCATCAAACAACAGCAAAATACTGGATTGAAATGCATTTTCTGTAGGAGCTGCCGAAGGCTGCGAAGCATTTCTACTGGTATACCGCCATCGCAGCCTTCGGCAGCTCCTACAGGTCCTATGTTTGCTTCGCGACAGGGGTGTGTCTTGGACACAAGGCACGCTTCTGCAGGTTGAATGCTCTCGGCAAGTATTTCCCCGCCTTATAAAAATTCCCCACAGTAAAAAAAGTTTCCAGAAAATTCTGGACGCAGGATTTTCTTTCGCCTATAAAACCGCCTCATGAATATTTAATTCCTGATGGGAATTTTTATTCACCTAGAAAAAACGTTTTTACAGATGAATTTTCGCCCTGCGCTGAGCTGCCGCCACTTCTCCGAGGACAAGCCATGCAACACGAAAAGAACCATTTCATTCTCAAGATCAGTTGTCCGGCGACGTCCGGCATTGTGGCGGCCGTGGCTTCTTATCTGGCGCACAACAGCTGCTACATCGGTGAAATGGCGCAGTTCGATGATGAGTTCAGCGGGCGGTTTTTCATGCGTGCGGTGTTCCGCTTCAACGATGGACATCTCGGCGATATCGCGGCACTCAAAGCCAACTTCGACGAGGTGGCCAAGGCATTCGATATGCAGTGGGAACTGCATGACACCCGCGAGCCGATGCGTGTGCTGTTGATGGTCAGCAAATTCGACCACTGCCTGACGGATCTGCTGTACCGCTATCACAAGGGCGAGATGGACATGACCATCACCGCCATCGTTTCCAACCATCTGGACTTGCGGCCGATGGCCGAACGCGAAGGGATTCGGTTTATTTATCTGCCGGTAACCAAGGACAACAAAGCCAGTCAGGAAGCGGAGTTGATGAAGGTGGTCGACGATACTCGCACCGATCTGGTGGTGCTCGCGCGCTACATGCAAATCCTCTCCGATGACTTGTGCAAGCAGCTTTCCGGTCGGGCGATCAACATTCACCACTCGTTCCTGCCCGGCTTCAAGGGCGCCAAACCCTATCACCAGGCCTACGAGCGCGGCGTGAAACTGATCGGCGCTACGGCCCATTACGTCACCAGTGATCTGGACGAAGGGCCGATCATCGAGCAGGAAGTACAGCGCGTCGACCACGCCTACCTGCCCGCTGATCTGGTCGCGATGGGCCGCGATACCGAAACCGTGGCGCTGTCCAAAGCCGTCAAATATCACCTGGAACACCGGGTCTTCCTCAATCAGGACAGAACGGTGGTGTTCCCATGAGCGCGAGCAAAATCATTGACGGCAAAGCCAGCGCAGCGCGAGTCCTCGCCCAGGTCAAGCTGGACGTCAACGACTTGAAGCAAGACGCCATCGAACCGGCACTGGCGGTGATTCTGGTGGGTTCGGACCCGGCGAGTCAGGTCTACGTGCGCAACAAGCTCCTGCGCGCTGAAGAGGCTGGAATCCGCTCCCTGGAATACCGCCTGGAAGCCGACACCACTCAAACTCAATTGCTCGACCTGATCGCTAAATTGAACGCGGACCAGGCCGTTCACGGCATCCTGCTACAGCTACCGTTGCCCGCCCACATCCCGGAAACTCGCGCGTTACAGGCGATAGATCCGGGCAAGGATGTCGACGGCTTTCACAGTGAAAACGTCGGTGGGCTCAGTCAGGGTCGCGACGTACTGACACCGTGCACACCCAGCGGCTGCCTGCACTTACTGCGTGAAGCCTGCGGCGATCTGAGCGGCAAGCATGCGGTGGTTATCGGCCGCTCCAATATTGTCGGCAAGCCCATGGCTGCCCTGCTCTTGCAGGCCCATTGCTCGGTCACGATCGTGCATTCACGCAGCGCCGACGCCAAGGCGCTGTGCCGTCTGGCCGACATCGTGATCGCCGCCGTCGGCAAGCCCCGGATGATCGACGCCAACTGGCTCAAGCCCGGCGCCATCGTGATTGACGTCGGCATCAACCGTATCGACGAAGACGGTCGCAGCCGACTCGTCGGCGATGTGGATTTCGACAGCGCCCTGCCCCAGGTTTCAGCCATCACCCCAGTACCCGGCGGCGTCGGCCCGATGACCATCGCGTTCCTGATGAAAAACACGGTCACCGCTGCCCGCCAGCAGGCCCTCGCGCAACGCAGTCAATCGGAGGCCGCATGCCTTTCAACCTTCTGAAGTACGGGCTGAGTTCGGAGTACCCGGTCGAAGTCGACCTACCGGCTCCCAAAGCGCTCAAATCGTCCTATGACGTGGTGATTATCGGCGGCGGCGGACACGGGCTGGCCACGGCCTATTACCTGTCGCGCTACCACGGCATCACCAACATTGCGGTGCTGGAAAAAGGCTATCTCGGCGGCGGCAACACAGCACGCAACACAGCGGTGATTCGCTCCAACTACCTGACCAGCGAAGGCGTGAAGTTCTATGCCGAATCGGTGCGGATGTTCGAGGGGCTGTCCAACGAATTCGACTTCAATATCATGTACTCCCATCGCGGCCAACTGACCCTGGCGCACACCGATGCCACGGTGCGTTCGTTCCGCCAGCGCGCCGAGGTGAACAAGCATTTTGGCGGCCGCACCGAGATGATCGACCGCCAGCAGATCCGCGAACTGGTGCCGAGCCTGAACCTTGATCCCGGCCACATTCCGGTGCTGGCAGGTCTCTGGCACATGGATGGCGCGACCGCACGGCACGATGCCGTGGCCTGGGGTTATGCCAAACAAGCGGCCAAGCGCGGCGTGGAAATTCACCAGCTTACCGAGGTTCAGGAGCTGGTCATCGAGAACGGCACCATCACCGCGGTGAAGACCAATCGCGGCACGATCAAGTGCGGCTGTGCCGTGCAGGCGGTGGCCGGGATGAGTTCACAACTGATGAAAAAGGCCGGCATTCGCTCACCGATTCAGACCTTCCCGCTGCAAGCCATGGTGACCCAGCCGTTCAAACCGTTCCTCGATCCGCTGGTGAGTTCTTCTGCGCTGCACTGCTATGTGCAGCAGACCAGCCGTGGCGAAGTGGTCTTCGGCGGCGGCTCCGATCCGTACCCGCTGTTCAACACCCGTTCGACCCTCGATCTGAAAGAAAGCCTGCTGGCCCACGCAGTGGAAATGTTCCCGTTTCTGGCCAACGCCAAGCTGATGCGGCAGTGGGCCGGGATCACTGACATGACGCCTGATTACAGCCCGATCATGGGGCTTTCACCGGTAAAAAATTATTACCTGGACGCAGGCTGGGGCACTTGGGGATTCAAGGCGACGCCCATCTGCGGCAAAACCATGGCGGAGCTGGTCGCCAGCGGAGGCAAAACCCCGGATCTGATCAAGCCATTCGGCCTGGAGCGGTTTTCGACCTTCCAGCAAGTCAACGAAATGGGCGCCACGGCGGCCAGCCACTGAGGAGAGCAGAACATGAAAGTCATGAATTGCCCGCTCAACGGGCCGCGCAACATCACCGAATTCACTTACGGCGGAGAGTTCAAGCACATGCCGGACCCGCTCACCTGCAGCGACAGCGAATGGGCCGATTACGTGTTCAACAGCGAAGACATGCTGGGCGTGGTCCGCGAATGGTGGATGCATACGCCATCCAGCTACTGGTTTCTGGTTGAGCGCCATACCGGCAGCGATGAAATCATCCGTACTTTTGACCCCAAAGAGGTGTTCACCTCGAGGGTCGAATTTACCGTTGCCCTTGCCAAGGAGATTGCCCGATGAGCGCGCCTGACGAATTCCGGGGGTCGCGACTGGCCGCGCCGATGGGCCTGCTGATCGACCGCAACAAACCCCTGAGTTTCAGTTTCGATGACCGGCTCTATCAGGGCTTTCAGGGAGACAGCGTGGCCAGCGCCCTGCTCGCCAATGGTCGTTTCCTGTTGTCACGTTCGTTCAAGTACCACCGGCCACGCGGGCCGCTGACAATGGCGGGCCAGGACGCCAATACCCTGATTCAACTACCCCGTGAGCCCAACGTGCTGGCGGACACTTTTGCCCTTGAAGAAGGCTTGCAGGCCAGCGGACAGAACTTCAACGGTTCGCTGGACAACGACAAGGATGCCTACCTCGGCAAGTTCTCGAAATTCATGCCGGTGGGGTTTTACTATCGCTCGTTCTACAAGCCCAAGGGCGCGTGGAAGGTCTGGGAGCCGATCATCCGTAAAAAAGCCGGGTTGGGCGTGCTCGATCTGAAGTTTCAACCCGAGTATTACGACAAGGCCTATCTGTTCACTGACCTGGCGGTGATCGGTGCCGGTCCTGCCGGCTTGCAGGCGGCACTGACTGCGGCCAATGCCGGGGCCAAAGTGCTGTTGATCGAGCAGCAACCCATTCTCGGGGGGTCACTGACCTACGCCCGTTTCGACATTGACGGCCAGCGCAGCGAACAATTGCGCCGCGAACTGGTGGAGGCCGTAGAGCACCACACCAACATTCGCATCCTCAAACAAGCCACCTGCAACGCCTGGTTCACCGATAACTATTTGCCGGTGATTCAAGGCAAGCGCATGTACAAAGTGCGCGCCAGCCAGTGCCTGATCGCCAGTGGTTCATTCGATCAGCCGGTGATTTTCCGGAACAACGACCTGCCCGGCGTGATGCTGACCAGCGCCGCGCAACGCCTGATGAAGCTGTATGCGGTCAAGCCCGGCAAACGCGCCGTGGTTCTGACCGGCAATGACGATGGCTACCTCGCCGCGCTGGATCTGCACGAACAGGGTGTCACCGTGGCGGCGCTGGTGGACATGCGTGCCCACACGGCAGACAGGGGATTGTTGCTGGCCCTTGAACAACGGGGCATCAGCTGTCATCAAGGCAGCACGGTATATGAAGCGCTGCATGAAAAAGGCATGCGTCATGTCAGCGGCGTTGATCTGCGCAAGATTACCGGCCAGGGTCAGGTGGCTGGCAGTGGCCAGATCGTGGACTGTGATCTGTTGTGCATGTCCGGCGGCTACATGCCGGTTTATCAATTGCTGTGTCAGGCTGGCGGCAAACTCAGCTACGACGATCAACTGGCGGAGTTCACCCTGAGCGGTCTGCCGAACAACCTCAGCGTGGCCGGTTCGGCTCACGGCTACCATGCGCTGGACAACGTGCTAGCTGATGCGACTCATGCAGCGGCCAACATCATCGTCGCGTTGAATCTTGAGCTGAGCGCCAAGCCGTTGCCCTTGCAGGCCGAAGCGCAGGTCAACTTCCCGTGGCCGATTTTCCCCCATCCCAAAGGCAAGGATTTCGTCGATTTCGATGAGGACTTGCAGGTGCGCGACATCATCAATGCCACCCGCATCGGCTATCGCGATGTGCAATTGGTCAAACGCTACTCAACCGTGGGCATGGGGCCGTCACAGGGTCGCCATTCGGCGCTGCCGACGGCGCGGCTGGTAGCCTCGTCGACGCAACGCAGCGTCAGCGAAACCGGCGTGACCACTGCCCGTCCACCGTTCGAAGCCGAGAAACTGGCCCATGTCGCCGGGCGTGCGTTCGATCCGTACCGGCAAACCCCAATGCACAAACGCCATGTCGAAGCAGGTGCCAAGATGATGCCCGCGGGCATCTGGCAGCGCCCGGCCTATTACGGCAAACCCCATGAACGGGAACGCTGCATGCAGCAAGAAGCCCTGCATGTGCGCAACAAGGTCGGCATCATCGATGTATCTACACTGGGCGGCCTGGATGTGCGCGGCCCGGATGCCGCCGAACTGCTTAACCGCATGTACACCTTTGCCTTCCTCAAACAACCGATTGGTCGTTCACGTTATGCGCTGATGACCAATGAGCATGGCGTGGTCATCGATGACGGCGTGTGCGCACGTTTCGCCGAAAATCACTTCTATGTCACCGCCACCACCAGCGGCGTTGATCGCATCTATCAGCAGATGCTCAAGTGGAACGCCCAGTGGCGTCTGGACGTGGACATCGCCAACGTCACGGCAGCAATTTCCGCAGTCAACGTGGCCGGACCGGACTCACGCAAAGTGCTGGAAAAAGTCTGCTCCGATCTGGATTTATCAGCCGAGAGCTTTCCTTACCTCGGAGTGCGTGAAGGCACTGTGGCCGGGATCAAAGCGCGCTTGTTGAGGGTCGGATTCGTTGGCGAACTGGGCTATGAAATCCACGTACCGGCGCGCCACGCACTCAAGCTCTGGGATGTGCTGACCGAAGCGGGCAAAGAACACGACATGCGCCCCTTTGGCGTGGAAACCCAACGTTTGCTGCGTCTGGAAAAAGGTCACGTGATCATCAGTCAGGACACCGACGGCATGACCCACCCGGCCGAGATCGACATGGGCTGGGCGGTCAGTCGCACCAAGCCATTCTTTGTCGGACGACGCTCGGTGGACATCCTCGAAGCGCAACCGATGAAACGCAAACTGGTGGGCTTTACCCTGCCGAAAAACAGCCCGCAACCACTGGAAGGTCATCTGGTGCTGAAGGGTCCGGACATCAGTGGCAATGTCACATCCTGCGAATACTCGTCGAGCCTGGGCAAGATCATTGGTCTGGCCTACGCGGCGTTCGATCAGAGCCAACCGGGGCAACAGATTCCGATTCGCGTCGAAGGTGGCGTGGTGGTCCAGGCCACAGTCGTAAAACTGCCTTTCTTCGATCCCGAAAACCAACGCCAGGAGCTTTGAGTCATGTCCAGCCTGCAAGCGGAACGTTACATCGGGCCAGGCCCGCTCCAACAATGCGCCCTGATTGACCTGACTGATGTACCCAGAGTCGGTTTTCGCGGCCAGCAAAGCGCCGGGTACCTCAGCGCTCGTGGGTTCTCTTTGCCAGACGCGCCAAACCGCGCCGTAACCCAGGCCGACGGCAGCCACGTTGCCCGGTTGTCCCAGACGGAATACCTGATTCTGGGCAGCCTGGCGGATCAGGGCCAGCGCATCGCCGACGAAGAAGCCCGCTGGGAGCTGGATCACAACGCCAACTACATGCTCCCCCGGCAAGACAGCCACGCCTGGCTGCAGCTCAGCGGCATGCACATCACCGAAGTCATGGCCAAACTCTGCGGCGTGGATTTGCGACCGCAGGCGTTCCCGGAGGGCGCAGTGGCGCAAACTTCAGCAGCGCGTATCAATGTGATCGTGATCAACCTGGGCCCACAGGAATTGCCCGCGTTCCAGATCCTCTGCGACCGCGCTTCACTGGAATACTTCAAGGGTGCCGTGCTGGATGCCATGGGCGAGTTTGACGGGACGTTCTTATGAAACTGAAAATGAATCACTGAAAAAATGCGATTTTTATGTGGGAGCGGTGCTTGCCCGCGACAGGGCTGGATGCGATCTGAAGTGAACCGCGTCCAGCCTTATCGCGGGCAAGCACCGCTCCCACATGGAACCGAATTTGCTGCGCGACAATGCGGCGTCGAACGCGAGTAGCCTCCTCCCACCTGTGGAATTGAACATGCTCGACACACCCGAAAAAGACACCGACTACAGCGTCCCTGCCCTGGCCAGGGGATTGAGCGTGTTGGGGATGTTCAACGCCCGGACCCGCAGCCTGAGCATTCAGGAGATCGCCGAGCGGCTGGGTGTCAGCACTTCAGCGGTGTACCGGATTCTGTTCACCCTCACCAGCATGGGCTATCTGAACAAGCTCAACACCCAGTATGAGCTGGGAGCCAGAGTCATCAGTGACGGCTTCAGTTATCTGGCCAGTCGCGACATCGTGGAAGTGGCGATGCCCCATCTGAACCTGCTGCGGGACCGTACTTCGCTGTCCTGCCATCTGAGCATTCGCGAGCAGACCGACAGCCTGTATCTGTTCCGCGCATTTGCGGCGCAACGGCTTTCGGTCAACATCCCCATCGGCACGCGTATCGCCTGTCACTGCACCGCCATGGGCCGGATGCTGCTGACTGCGTTGGACGAAAACGGTCTGGCGCAGTTGTATCAACACGTAAGACTGGACGGCTATCCCACACCCGCCCCGCGAACCCTGCCTGAATTGCAACGCCTGATCGCCGAAGACCGCGAACGCGGCTGGGTAGTGCATCGGTCCGATTACTCCACCGCGATTGCCACGTCTATCCGGGATCACAACGGCCAGGTGACGGCGGCGATCAATCTCTCCGGCCCGGATGCCGTCATGGACCCCGAAGGTGCTACGAACCGCTTCCAGGACCTGCTGTTTGAATGCAGCGCCAATATCAATCGCGACCTGGGTTTTGCACCGCAAACACTTTGATCAGGGTCAACTGATTCCCTCACGAGCACACTCAAGAACTCCAGAATCCAGCCGATAGCGGCATACCATAATACTAATTAGCAACACATCTGCGTGCCTGCCAAAACCCTCCTGAGACTGCTCAGGGCGTTAGCCAGAACTGCAATCGGAGCATGGATGAACATCAAACAGAAACTGACGTGGGCATTCGCGGTCATCGCGTCCCTGCCAATCATCGTCGTCGCCAGCATCGTCATCATCAACCTGCGCAGCGATGCCACTGATGACTTCTCCGACAACAGCGGCCGCGAGATACGCCAGGTCGCCAATGCGATGCAGCTGTTTTTCGAAGGCATCAGCCAGAATGCCGACTACGTCGCACTCAACCCATTGGTCACCGGTGCCGGAGACAGCATCAAGAGCTACATGAGTGCCGACGCGCCAAGCCTGCCCGAATCCGATGCTCACAAAGCACTGTTTCAGTTTTTCGAAGGCATTGGCAAAAGCCATCCCGCCTACTCCTATGTTTCCTACGGTATGGCCAATGGCAGCTACGCGATCTGGCCCGCCGACACGAAACTCGCCAATTACGACCCGCGTCAGCGCCCCTGGTACAAAACAGCCATGGCCAACCCAGGCAAAACCGTGCGCACTGACGCCTACTACTGGGCCAACGACGACGCGGTTCTGGTCAGCACGGTCCGCACGGTCGCCAACACCGTGGGTAACCCCGGCGGCGTGGTCGCGATTGACGTCTCCCTCAAGCAACTGACGACCATCGTCAAACAGATCAAGCTGGGCGAAAGCGGCTATCTGATGCTGATGGAAAACAACGGCACCATCCTGGTCGATCCGCGTAAACCCGAGCACAACTTCAAGAAAATCGGAGAGCTGGGCGACGGCTACGCGCAACTGGCCAAGGCTGGCAGCGGCCTGACCGAAGTGACGCTGGATGGCGAACGCTACATGGCCAACGTCTTCCCTTCCGAGCAGTTGGGCTGGAGCTTCATCGGCCTGATCAAACAAGAAGAGGTTATGAGTTCCGCCACCCGCCTGACCTGGCTGATCGGGGTGATCGCCGCGGTGTTGGCGGTTATTTTCGCCTTGGTCGGGGCCAGCTTTGCTTCACTCATCGTGCGCCCGATTCGCAGTGTAGCCAGCGGTCTGGAAGGCATCGCTCAGGGCGAAGGCGACCTGACCCACAATCTGGATGTGCGCGGTAACGATGAAACGGCGCAACTGGCTAACTGGTTCAACAAGTTCCTCGCAGCGATCCGCAGCCTCATTCAGCACATCGGTCTGGCCGCAAACAAGATTCTCGATACCTCCACCAGCTCCACTCAGGTGTCGAACAACATGGCAGACGCCGCAGGGCGCCAGCGTGAAGCCGTGGACATGGTGTCGACCGCCTTCCACGAAATGGTTGCTACGGCCAACGAAGTCGCCCGTTCGTGCAGTCAGGCGGCCGAATCGGCAGACAACGGCCAGCGTCAGGCCCGTGAAGGCCAGCAACAGATCGACGATGCGGTTACCAGTGTCGATCAACTGAGCGCTGAACTGTCTCAGTCAGCCACCGCGATGGTGCAGCTGGAGAAAGACAGCAACGCCATTCAGTCCATCCTCGACACCATCCGCTCCATTGCCGAGCAAACCAACCTGCTGGCCCTCAACGCAGCCATCGAAGCAGCCCGTGCCGGTGAGCAAGGTCGCGGCTTTGCGGTGGTGGCCGATGAAGTCCGGGCTCTGGCCAAACGGACTGCCGACTCCACCGCCGAGATCGACAACCTGCTCGGCACCCTCGCCCGCCGCACGTCGTCGGTAACGCAACAGATGAACGCCAGCCTCGCCGTGTCGCAGCAATCGGTGGAGAAAATCGGCCAGGCACGCAGCAGCTTCGGGCAGATTCGTGAATCGGTGGACGTGATCCGCGACATGAATACCCAGATCGCAACCGCCGCTGAAGAGCAACACCACGTGGCGGAAGACATCAATCGGCACATCAGTCAGATTCATGGCGATGCGCAGTTGGTGGCCGAACTTGCCGAATCAGCTCGTGCCGACTCCCGTAGCCTGGCAGCGCTGTCCAGCGAACTGGACGGTCTGGTCAAGCGTTTCCGGACTTGATTGATCGCAGCAAGTCGAGGGTGAATCTCGACTTGCTGCAACATCCAGCAACAATCAGCCGCGCCCACCTCTGAAACACAAATAGAAATAATTCCTGATAGTAACGTTATACTATAACGAATCTATAAGGAATGTCAGAAATGCCCCCTCGCAAAATGGTCTCATTCGCAGGCCTCGCTTTTGGTCTTTTGGCCGACGCCAGCTACGCAGAAAATACACCGCACACTTATGAACTCGACACGATTACGGTCAACGCTGACGCCAACTATGAGTCAGCCACGGGCCCAGTCAGCGGCTATCGTGCCACCCGCTCGGCCACTGCGACAAAGACCGACACCGCAATCAAAGACATTCCGCAATCCATTAGCGTGATCCCCGCCAGCGTGCTCAAGGACGTGGGCAGCCCTAACGTGGAGCGCGCTCTGGACTACGCCGGGGGCGTATCCAGACAGAACAACTTCGGTGGCCTGACCCTCTACGAATACAGCATTCGCGGCTTCACCACGTCCGAGTTCTACAAGGATGGTTTCAGCGCCAATCGGGGTTATCCGAGCACACCGGATGCGGCCAACGTCGAGCGCATCGAAGTGCTCAAAGGCCCCGCTGCCAGCCTGTACGGCCGTGGTGACCCCGGCGGCACGGTGAACATCGTCACCAAGAAACCCCAGGCCGATGCCTTCACCACCCTGCAAACCGGCGCGGGCAGTTGGGATCGCTATCGCACCGCACTGGACGTCAACGCTCCGCTCAACGACGACAAGAGCGTTCTCTCGCGAGTCAATCTTGCAGTTGAAGACAACAACAGCTTTCGCGATCACGTCGAAAGCAAACGGGTCTTCGTTGCTCCGACGTTCAGTTGGCAACTGAGCCCAGACACGTCTCTGTCGGTGGAGACCGAGTTCGTCCGTCACAGCTCTACCTTTGACCGAGGCATCGTCGCCCCCAACAACAAGTGGAGCGGCATGTCCCGGCGAACCTTCCTCGGCGAGCCAAACGACGGCGACATCGATAACGACAACAACATGATCCAAGCGGCGTTGGAGCATCAGTTGAATGATTTCTGGTCGCTCCGTCTGGCCAGTCATTACAAGGAAGGCGAGTTGTCGGGCTTCGCTTCGGAGAGCCGTGCACTGAATGCTGACGGTCGCACAGTCAACCGCCGCTACCGCGAACGGGACATGAACTGGCACGACAGCATTACCCAGCTTGAGCTGCGGGGTCTGGTGGACATCGGCAGCTGGGAGCACCAACTGCTGATCGGCACCGAGTACGAGAATTACCGCAAGAACGAGCGCGTGACTAATACCGCCGGCAGCCCTTATGCCATCGATATCTACCAGCCGGTTTACGGCCAGCCCAAGCCCAACGGCATACGCTCCGGCACGGATTTTTTTGAGCACGTCGAAAGTCAGGCGCTGAACCTGCAGGACCAGATCGTGTTCACCGACAAACTGCGCGGGATGATCGGCGCGCGCTTCGAGCATTTCGAACAGAGCATCGACGACTACGCCGTGAACGTCACCAACAGGCAGCAGCACAACGCGCTGACCTACCGCACGGGCTTGCTGTACCAGATCACGCCGCAAATCGGCCTGTTCGCCAACGCCTCGACTTCGTTTAAACCCAATAACGGTACTGACGCTTCAAGAAAGACCTTCGACCCCGAGGAAGGCGTGGGTTATGAAGCCGGGATCAAGACGGAGCTGCTCGACGACCGCTTGAGCGCCACCCTCGCCGCTTTCCATATCGAAAAGGAAAACGTGCTGACGCTGGATCCGGGCACTGACTTCAATCGCGCTGTAGGCAAGGCGCGCAGTCAGGGTGTCGACCTGCAATTCACCGGGCAAGTAACCGATGCAGTCCGGGTGATTGGCGCATTTGCCTACATCGATGCAGAAGTCACCAAAGGCGACACCACTATCCCGACCGGTAGCCGAATTCTGGGCGTGGCCAAACGCAGCGGCAGTCTGCTCGGGGTTTACGAGTTTCAAAATGGTCTGCTCAAAGGCTCGGATCTGGGCGCGGCGTTCACCTATGTCGGCGACCGCTCCGGCGAGGCAGGTACAAGCTTTGAGCTCCCCGCTTACCACACCGTCGACCTGCTGGCTCATTACAAAGCCAATGAAAACGTCACGGTCGGCCTGAACCTGAACAACCTGTTCGACGAGAAATATTTCGAGCGTTCCTACAGCAACTACTGGGTCGCCCCCGGCGAACCGCGCAACTTGACCGTCAGCCTTACCCTCAGCCTCTGATCACAAGGACTTACCATGCACGCTAAAAAAACAATTCTGGCCCTGAGCCTGATAGGCGCCTTCACCGCACAACAGGCCAGTGCCCATGGCCTGTGGACGGAAGAACGTCGCGGCAACATCGAAGTGGTTTACGGCCATGGCGCCGAGGACAGCAAATTCAAAGCGGAGAAAGTCAGCGGCGCGTGGGCCTATGACGTGAATGGCAAGATGATCCCGGTGACGGTCGAACGCCTTGCCGACCATGCGCGCCTGCAACCCTTGAGCAGGCCGGCAGTGATGTCTATCGCCCTGAACAACGGCATGTGGTCGCAGACTGCGGACAAGAAATGGACCAACGAAGGCCGCACGAAAGTCCCTGGTGCGGTCACGGCGCTAGAGACGTTCAAGTACAGCCTGGCGATTTATGAACCGGGAGTGATACTGCCGCCACTGAAGCGTTTGCGGCTGGTCATCATGCCCCAGGCCGACCCGCTGAGTGTCGGGCCAGGCAAAGCGCTACCGGTGCAAGTGCTGCTGGATGGCAAGCCATTGGCGGGAATCAAACTGATCGGTGACTACCGCAGCCAGCCGGATGAGGTCAGCGCAACCACTGACGCCCATGGCCGGGCCAGTGTCGTGGTACGTAACGAAGGCCTGAACATCATTGCAGCCGAGACTGTAGTGAAGGTCAGCGGCAACCCGGACATCGATGAGCAGGGGCTGTTTACTTCACTGACCTTTGTCGGTGAGGCGCATCACGAGTAACGGCTTGAGCTGAAATGCGATTTCATGTGGGAGCGGTGCTTGCCCGCGATACAGGCACCGCGGTCTGATGTGAAACCGCGTTTAGACTTATCGCGGGCAAGCACCGCTCCCACAAGGAGAATGCATTCCCCTGTTGCACCCAGGTGTACCCAATACTCAAAAATACTTCAACCACGCAATATCCTTGCGCCGCGCCTTGAAGCTGGCGAACGCCTTGACGGCAGGAAACAATCCGACCGCCAGCAACACCGAGCACAGCCAAACCGCGCCCACCGAATCGAAGCCAAAGTAATTACCTTTGTTCGTGCCCCATATCGCCACGGCGATCAGGTACAGAATCTTCAGCACGTACAGGTGCAGCAGGTAGAAGAACATCGGTGCGGCACCGAACACCAGCAGCGGCTTGAACCACACGCGCCCTGCTGTCTTTTCGAACCAGACCAGCAACAACAGACCGATGCCCAGCGTCAGGCTGAGGAACAGCAGCGATGGCGGGTATTTGGTGATGTTGAAGAAGCTCATCAGCGTCTGCACGCTGGTCTCACCGATGGACCACGGCTTCTCGCCGTAACCGTTCACCAGACGCAACAGGAAGAACAGCACCAGCAGACCTAAACCTGCCAGGGCGAGCCTGTTTTGACGCTGGCGCGCATCAGCTCCGGAAGCGAACCAAGGACCCGCCGCGTAACCCAGGGCAATCACACCAATCCACGGCAACAGCGGATAAGACGTGCGCAGACGCAGGCCATCCCAAGGCACCAGCCAACCGCGGTCATGCAGGATCGCCCACGGCACATACATTGCTGAGTCCTGGGTGAAGTGCAGCGTATCCAGCAGGTTATGCCCGGCAATGATTACCACACCGATCACCGCCAGCGCGGGTCTCGGCAGTTTTACCAGGATCGCCAACGCCACCATGCTCAAACCGATGGCCCAGATCACCTGCAGGTACACCGTGGTCGGCGGGAACTGGAAGGTCCAGGCGAAATTGACCAGCGTCACTTCCAGAGCAATCAGGAACAGCCCGCGCTTGAACAGAAAGCCCGACACCTCTTTCGCACCGTAGCGTTCACCGTAGAGATAAGCCGACAGACCGGTCAGGAAGATGAACAGCGGCGCACACAGATGCGCCAGCGTGCGGCTGAAAAACAATTCAGGCGGCGTGGTGGTCACGTCCATCGGGTCCGAAACCTGGAGGTGCAGCAGGAAGGTTTCGCGAACATGGTCAAGCAACATGAACAGAATGATCAGGCCGCGCAACGCGTCGATCGATTGCAATCGAGTGGAAGCCAACGGCTTCAGAGAATGGGTCGTCATTGAAAAACTCATGGTGAGGGATTGATGCGAAAGCGGCTGCTATCCGTTCAAAACGAACGGCTGCGCAAAATCTTGAAAAAGCTGACAAATGTTATGTTATATCAACAGCCAACACAATTGACTGTGATGAGGCTATGCAGGATCTGCTCCAGAATGCGCAGCGTCGTGCGCAAACCAGCCAGTTAACAGCCATAACGTTATTCATTAATGTTATTTAAATATTTTTTCTTATACCTATATCGTCTGCCCATCGCTCGCACATCCCTCTGTTAATCGCTGGAGCACGGCATGACAAAAACCTCGACACGTCGCCCTCGAATTTCCCGTCTGGCCACCTCACTGGGCCTGGCGGCAACCCTGCTGACCGGCAGTCTCGCCATGCCGACCGCTGCCCAGGCGGAAGGACAACTGCGCATCGCCGAGCAGTTCGGCATCGTTTATCTGCTGCTCAATGTGGTGCGCGATCAGAACCTGATCGAAAAACACGGCAAGGCGGATGGGCTGGACATCAAAGTCGACTGGACGCAATTGTCGGGGGGCGCAGCGGTCAATGACGCACTGCTGACCGGCGCAGTAGATATTGCCGGTGCGGGAGTCGGGCCATTACTGACCATCTGGGACCGGACCCACGGCAAGCAGAACGTCAAGGCCGTGGCTTCGCTGGGTAACTTCCCGTACTACCTGGTCAGCAACAATCCCAAGGTAAAAACCATCGCTGACTTCACCGAGAAAGATCGCATCGCGGTCCCGGCGGTGAGCGTTTCGGTGCAATCACGTTATCTGCAATACGCGTCCGCCAAACTGTGGGGCGATGCAGAATATGCGCGACTGGATAAATACACCGTCAGCCTGCCGCACCCCGACGCCGCGGCGAGCATCATTGCAGGTGGAACCGAGCTGACCGGTCACTTCTCCAACCCGCCGTTTCAGGAGCAGGAAGTCGCCGCCAAAGGCGTGCATGTGGTGCTCAACACCTACGACCTGCTGGGTCCGAATTCGCCGACACTGTTGTTCGCCACCGAGAAATTCCGCAACGAGAACCCGAAGACCTACAAGGCGTTCATCGAGGCACTGAGCGAAGCTGAAGACTTTATCCGCAAGGACAAAGGCGCTGCGGCAGACACTTACATCCGTGTTACCAAAGCAAAAATCGACCGGGATGCGCTGCTGAAAATCATCGACAACAAGGACTTCGAGTTCACCATCACGCCGAAGAACACCTACCCACTGGCCGAATTCCTGCACCGCGTCGGCGCAATCAAGAACAAGCCTGCGTCATGGAAGGACTACTTTTTCCAGGATGCCAAGCCGCTGCAGGGTAGCTGAGGGATATACCTGCCTGTAGGAGCTGCCGAAGGCTGCGATGGCGGTGTGTCAGGAACATCGCTTTCGCAGCCTTCGGCAGCTCCTACAGGGTCCTGCTCCTATTCAACACCCCGCAACCCACTCATCAACTCTTCCCGGCATTTGAGCAGCGCCTTCTCGATGCTCTCCCTGGCCTGGGCAATTCGCCAGGCCGGGCCGGCCACGTCAATCGAATAGAAGCCCTGCGGCGTCTGCAGACTCACGGCCACCGAAGCCACGCCTTGGGTGTGTTCTTCGTTGCCATAGGCAATCCCGGTTTTCCTGATGCTTTCCAACTGCTCGAGCAGCTCGGGCAATGTGAGGGTATTGGCCGTCAGCGGCTTGATCTTGCGGCCGATCAGTTTGACCACTGATTCATTGTCCATCCTGGCCAGCAAGGCTTTACCGCCACCAATGCCGTAGATGTTCAGAATGCCCCCCGGTCCGGAGGAAACCCTCAAGGAATGACTCGACACCACGGTGTGCAAAATCAATAGCTCGGCCCCCGCAGCACTGGCCAACACAATGGTTTCGCCAGTCTCAGCCCCCAGCCTTTCGAGGTAAGGCTGCGCCTTCTGCACGATGTCCACATGGCTATGGGAAGCCAGACGCATTAACGCAGGCCCCAGACAGATTCCGCCTCGGCCGTGTACTTCCAGCAGCTCTTCCAGCGCCAGTGCATCGACCAACCGCTGCACCGTGGAACGAGGCAACTCACAACGCTTGGCGATTTCCCCAAGGCTCAAGCCGGCAGGCTCTCCTTCAAGGCTGCGCAGAATCGCTGCTGCCCGGGAAATAACCTGCACGCCACCGCGATCTGGATCCGTCGTTGTCATGGACACACCTTGTCATAAGTACCACTGATTGATACAGTGTACCGCCTTACAGTTAATAGCTGAAACACCCTCAGCAGGATTTTTACGTGTCAGCGCCTCCACCACCGCCCTCTCCCGCTCCCTTTACGCTCCGTCTGGCACTGGGTCTGATCGGTGTGCTGATTGCTGCGCTGACCTCGGGGATCAATGACCGCGTCACTGACATCACGCTGGCCGACATTCTAGGCGTGTACGGTCTGGGACACGATGACGGCACCTGGGTCAGTTCGGTCTACGCTGCTGCCGAAGTCTCGGCCATGCTGCTCGCGCCCTGGTTTGCAGTGACCTTTTCCCTGCGTCGCTTTGCCATCGTCGCGACCTTCGCTTTTACGTTTTTCGGCGCCATCATTCCCTTCGCTCCCAACCTGGAAAGCCTGGTCACCCTGCGCGTATTGCAAGGCATCGCAGGCGGTGCGCTGCCACCTTTGCTGATGACTGCCGCGTTACGTTTTTTACCCTGGCATATCAAGTTGTACGGTTTGTCCGCCTACGCGCTGACGGCTACCTTCGGCCCCAACCTGGCGATGCCGCTGGCTGCACTGTGGACCGAAGGCGTCGATTGGCGAATGGTGTTCTGGCAGATCATCCCTTCAGGGCTGATCGGCGCGGCGTTGATTGCTTATGGATTGCCTCAGGACCCATTGCGTCTGGAACGCTTCAAACAGGCTGACTGGCGGGGAGCATTGCTGGGGGTCAGCGGCATCACCATGCTGGTCATCGCCCTCACCCAAGGCGAGCGTCTGGACTGGCTCAACTCATCACTGATCAGCTTCCTGTTACTGGGCGCAGCAGTGTGTCTGCCCGCGTTTCTGATCAATGAATGGTTTCATCCGCTGCCGCTGTTCAAGCTGCAATTGCTCAAGCGACGCAACTTCAGTTACGGCTTGATCACCTTGTGCCTGTTCCTCTTTGTCGGGCTGGCAGGCAGCGCAATTCCGGCGTCTTATCTGACCCAGATTCAAGGCTATCGCCCGCTGCAAACCATGCCAACTGCATTGATCATCGCCCTGCCGCAATTGCTGATTGCGCCACTGGTGGCGTGGATGATCAATCGCAATTGGGTCGACTCGCGTTATGTGATTGCTTTCGGGCTCGGACTGCTGACCCTCGCCTGTCTGGGCGGCTCGCAGATCACCAGCGAATGGATCCGCGACGACTTCTACCTGCTGCAATTACTGCACACCTTAGGCCAACCCATGGTGGTGGTGCCGTTGCTGATGAATGCGACAGGTGTAATTCAACCCCTTGAAGGCCCGTTCGCATCGTCCATGGTCAACACATTGCGCGGGCTGTTTTCAGTGATTGCCGGGGCTGCGCTGGAAAACTTCGTCACCCATCGCGAGCACTTCCATTCCAACGTTCTGCTCGACGGCGTCGGCACCAGGCTGCAGGGCCTTGAGCCTTTGCACGACATTCAGAGCACTGCTGCGCTGGCCCGTCAGGTCAAGGAACAAGCCTACGTATTGAGTTTCAGCGATGCCTTCCTCGCATTGCTGGCCGTCATCGGCGTTTTGCTGGTCATTCTGCTGACCCTGCCCAAGCGCGCCTATCCACCGCAACCTCCGGTACCGTCATGAAACAGCACAGAACCGCCCTCTCCCTGGCCTGCGTCGCCGTCGTCGTTTGCCTCGCTTACATCGGTTATCGCCTGATCAGCGGCGGCACCGTGCAACAGACCGACGACGCTTACATCCGCGCCGATTCGGTATTGGTTTCGCCGCGCCTTTCCGGACAGATCAGCAAGATCGCTGTTGAAGACAACCAGCGGGTCAAGGCTGGCGACCTGCTGGCTGAAATCGACAATGCCGATTACCGGGTTGCACAACTGTCGGCCAAGGCCAACGTTGAAGCGGCGTCCGCGCAAATCCAGAACCTCAACGCCAGTATCGAACGTCAGGTGGCGGTCATTGATCAAGCTTCTGCCACCACCCGCGCCACGGCTGCATCGCTCAAGTTTGCCCAGGAAAACGCCAAGCGCTATCTGAACCTGTCCAACGCCGGGGCCGGTACTCAGCAGGAACGCCAGAAAGCCGATGCCGAACTGCTGGGCTGGCAGGCCGCGCGAGACCGTGATGAAGCCTCGCGTGTCGCGGCGTCCAAGAGTCTGGATGTACTCAAGGCGCAGCTGGAAGTCGCCAAGGCAGCGCTCGCCAAAGACGAGGCCGCCTTGCAACAGGCTGATCTGAATCTGTCCTATACACGCATTACCGCGCCGCAAGACGGCATGGTTGGTCAGCGCTCAGTCCGCGTCGGCGCGTATGTTTCTCAGGGGCAAGCCTTGATGGCCATTGTTCCTTTGCAGGACGCCTTCGTGGTCGCCAACTTCCGCGAAACCCAACTGGCTCACATGCAGCCGCAACAGAAAGTCGAACTGAGCGTGGACAGCTTTCCTGACCACACCTTCAGCGGCTACATCGACAGTATTGCCCCGGCGACCGGAGTCTCGTTCTCGCCTATCGCGCCGGATAACGCGACCGGTAACTTCACCAAAGTGACCCAGCGTCTGCCGGTGAAAATCAGGTTCGATGCCGATCAGGCAGATCTGCAAAAGCTGCGGATCGGCATGTCGGTCGTGGCGCGAATCGATACCGCGCAGGAGCATTGAGATGAAACGTTGCCTCCTGTTCGCCGCCATGGTCAGCCTCGGAGCCTGCTCGGTCGGCCCTGATTTCCAACGCCCGCAAGCGCAATTACCCCAGACCTGGCAAGCCAGCGTCCGCCCCGGTACCGCGCCGGGCAGCCCTGCTGACAGCCAGTGGTGGCAACAACTGGGCGACCCGCAATTGACCGCACTGGTGGAACGCGCCGCCAAGGCCAATCTCGACGTGCGCGCTGCCAGTAATCGCCTGGAGCAAAGTCGGGTCATGCGTCAGGTCACCGGCAGCCAGCAATTGCCCGGCGTTGCTGCCAATGGCAGTTATCGCCGTGCGCGCAACAGCGCCGAAGGTCTCAATGATCCTTCCGGCGAACAAGGCCAGTCCCCGTTTGAACTGTGGAGCGCCACGCTGGATGCCAGTTGGGAGCTAGACCTCTGGGGCCATGTACGGCGCAACGTCGAAGCCGCCGATGCAGAAATCGAACTGACCCAGGCCCAGCGCGACGGCGTGCTGTTGAGCATCGCCGCCGAAACCGCCACTGATTACATTCGTCTGCGCGGCGTGCAGGCCAAGCTGGGCGTCGCGCGGCAGAACCTGGAGATCGCCAGACAGAGTCGGCAGTTGACGCAGGCTCGTTTCGACAATGGCGTGACCACCAATCTCGATACCTCCAACGCTGCTGCGCAAGTGGCGACCATCGAAGCGGTGATACCAACCCTGGGGGCCGAACAGGACCGCCTGATCAACGCCCTGAGCTACCTCCTCGCCGAGCCGCCTCGCGCACTCAGCGCCGAGTTGCTCGAACCGAAAGGCATCCCTCATCCCGCACCGGATGTGCCCCTGGGCCTGCCCTCGGAACTGGCCCGGCGGCGGCCGGATATTCAGCAAAGCGAAGCTGCCCTGCACCGGGCCACTGCGGCAATCGGCGTGGCACAAGCTGACTTTTATCCACGGATCAGCCTGGGCGCGAGCTTCGGTACGCAAGCGCTGGACGGCTCGGATGTGGGGGCATGGAGTTCTCGTCAATGGACCTATGGCCCAAGCCTGTACCTGCCAATCTTTCAGGGCGGACGCCTGACCGGCACTTTGGAACTGCGCAAACGCAAGGAGCAGGAAGCGGCACTTAATTATCAGCGCGTCGTACTGGGTGCCTGGCATGAAGTCGATAACGCCATGACGGACTATGCCGCAGAGAAGCAGAAGCACACCGCTCTGCAGGAAGCCGTCAGCCAGAACAATATCGCCCTGAGCACCGCTCGGGATCGCTACACCCAGGGCGCGGCGGACTTCATCAACGTGCTGAATGTGCAACGGGCATTGCTGGACACCCAAAGTGCTCTGGTGGACAGCGCGACGGCGGCTGCGATTGACCGGATCAGGCTGTACCGCGCACTGGGTGGTGGTTGGCCGAAGGGTTAATGCGTCGGCGTGGGACCGGCTTTAGCCGGGAAAGCGATATTTCTGACGACACAAATTCAGCGGCTGTACTGGCCTCTTCCCGGCTAAAGCCGGACCCACCGGATGAACGCAGCCCCCCCCTGTGGGAGCGGTGC
>NZ_JACONW010000077.1 GCF_014357575.1 Pseudomonas folii
AATTTTGAGCTTTATTCCAAAACCAGCGTAATACGCCCAAAAGCCTTCTTCCCAGCCTGGCAAACATGAGTCGCGCCCACTTTAAAGACGAACGAGCGATCAACAACTTCACCATCTATGCGCACACCACCCGAAGCCAGCAGGTCACGCGCCACTGCAGAGTTCTTAACAAGGCCTGCCTTATTAAGGACGGCCGAGATCGGCATATCTTCAGAGGCACTTACCGAGATTTCCGGCAGATCGTCCGGCAGCTCGCCTTCCTTCATACGATTACCCGCAGAGCGGTGCGCATTGGCAGCAGCTTCTTCACCATGGAAACGAGCAACGATTTCTTCAGCCAGCTTGATCTTGATGTCGCGCGGGTTAGCCCCTTTCTCACAATCCGCCTTGAAGCCATTGATCTCTTCCATGGAGCGGAAGCTCAGCAGCTCGAAGTAACGCCACATCAACGCATCCGGAATCGAAACCAGCTTGCTATACATAACGCCCGGCGCTTCCTGGATACCTACATAGTTACCCAGCGACTTGGACATCTTCTTCACACCATCCAGACCTTCCAACAAAGGCATGGTGAGAATGCATTGCGCTTCTTGCCCATAGGCGCGCTGAAGCTCGCGCCCCATCAGCAAGTTGAATTTCTGATCGGTACCACCCAGCTCGACATCTGAACGCAGGGCAACAGAGTCATACCCCTGCACCAGCGGGTAAAGGAATTCATGGATAGCGATTGGCTGGCTGCTCTTATAGCGCTTGTCGAAATCATCACGCTCAAGCATTCGCGCCACGGTGTACTGCGAGGAGAGACGAATGAAATCAGCCGGGCTCAGCTTGTCCATCCAGGTGGAATTAAACGCCACCTCGGTTTTGGCTGGATCAAGAATCTTGAATACCTGGGATTTGTAGGTCTCGGCGTAATCGAGAACCTGCTCACGGGTCAGCGGAGGACGCGTGGCACTTTTACCACTCGGATCACCGATCATGCCGGTGAAGTCGCCAATCAGGAAGATGACGTGATGCCCCAGCTCCTGAAATTGACGCAGCTTGTTAATAAGCACGGTATGACCCAGGTGCAGGTCAGGTGCCGTAGGATCGAACCCGGCTTTAATACGCAGTGGTTGACCACGCTTGAGCTTCGCGACAAGCTCGGCCTCAACCAAAAGCTCATCTACCCCACGCTTGATCAGCGCTAGCTGCTCTTCAACCGACCCCATATCCATCCCCTACTAATAGCCGTTTTCGAAAGGGGACCAACCATACAAGATCAGCGCCCAATTACAAGTTTTGCCCAGCATTGCGGGACGAATCGAAAGCCGATTCATCCGCAGGGTTGCTTCGCACAGGTTTTGGTTATATTTTATACAGTTATTTCATCTTCATCATGTCATTCATCTTTTCCAATTCATCTTTTTTCAAAGTCAAATTACCTATGATAGACACGCCGCCTAAAGCGCCACCGCTTTATCCCAAGACCCACCTGCTCGCAGCCAGCGGTATCGCAGCCCTGTTAAGCCTGGCGCTCTTGGTCTTTCCTTCAAGCGAAGTCGAAGCTAAAAAAACCGTTTTGAATCTGGATATGGAAGCGCCTGCTGATCAAAGCGCACCTAACCAAGACGCTCTGGAAACGACGGAAGCCACACAATCGGCAACAGATTCTCCATTCGCCCAGATTGACAATGGCGATGAGCAAGCCGAGAGCAACGCGACCAATGAGCCGCAGAGCATTGAAAAAGCTGCTGCTCCAGTCGTTGCAGCCAAAGACCCTAATCATCGGGAAGTCACCGTAACCAGAGGCGACACTCTGTCCACCCTGTTTGAAAAGGTGGGTCTTCCAGCTGCAACCGTGCATGAAGTCATGGCCAGCAACAAGGAAGCCAAACAATTCAGCCGCCTGCAGGATGGCCAGGTCCTGCAGTTCGAACTGACACCAGAAGGTCAGTTGAAGCAACTGCATACCAAGCTCAGCCAGCTGGAAAGCATCAGCCTGTCCAAGACGGGCAGCGGCTTCACGTTCAATCGTGAGATCAGCAAACCCGATGTACGTACCGCCTATATACACGGCGTGATCACTAATTCTTTGTCTCAGTCCGCCCAGCGCGCTGGCTTGTCCCACACCATGACCATGGACATGGCCAACATCTTTGGCTACGACATCGACTTCGCTCAGGACATCCGTAAGGGTGACGAATTCGACGTCATCTACGAGCAGAAGGTCATCAACGGTAAAACGGTAGGCACCGGCAATATTCTTTCTGCACGCTTTACCAATCAGGGCAAGTCCTACTCCGCAGTTCGTTACACCAACAAACAGGGCAACACCAACTACTACACCGCTGACGGCAACAGCATGCGCAAGGCCTTCATCCGCACGCCCGTTGACTTCGCGCGTATCAGCTCAATGTTCTCCATGGGTCGCAAGCACCCCATCCTGAACAAGATCCGCGCGCACAAAGGCGTCGATTACGCAGCCCCACGCGGTACGCCAATCAAGGCCACCGGTGATGGCAAGGTATTGCTGGCCGGCCGTCGCGGCGGATACGGCAATACTGTGATCATTCAGCACGGCGATACATACCGCACGCTGTACGGTCACATGCAGGGCTTTGCCAAAGGCATTCAGACTGGCGGCACCGTCAAGCAAGGCCAGGTGATCGGCTATATTGGTACTACCGGTCTGTCGACAGGCCCGCATTTGCACTATGAGTTCCAGGTAAATGGCGTGCACGTCGACCCTCTGGGTCGCAAATTGCCGATGGCGGATCCGATCGCCAAATCCGAAAAACAGCGGTTCATGCAACAGAGCCAGCCATTGATGGCTCGTATGGATCAGGAAAAGGCCACCATGCTGGCCTCGAGCAAACGATAAGCCATGGCCTTCTTTTATATAGGTGTGATGTCCGGCAGCAGTCTCGATGGGATCGATATCGCCCTTGTTGAGCAGGATGACCGGCCAAGACTGCTGGCAACTCACTACATCCCGATGCCGGAAGACTTGCGCGCCGAGCTGCTGGGGCTTTGCTCCAGTGGGCCGGACGAGTTGGCTCGCGCGGCGATTGCCGAGCAGAAGTGGGTTCGCCTGGCAGCCGAAGGCGTGCTTACACTCTTGAGTCAACAAGGCATGGTTGCCGGGCAGATTCGCGCCATTGGTAGCCACGGCCAGACCATTCGCCACGAACCCGCCCGCGGTTTCAGCATTCAGATCGGCAATCCGGCCCTGTTAGCAGAGCTGACAGAGATCACCGTGGTCAGCGATTTCCGTCGTCGCGACATCGCTGCTGGCGGTCAGGGCGCACCTCTGGTTCCCGCGTTCCATGAGGCGCTGTTCGACGACAATAAAGATCGTCGCGCCGTCCTCAATATTGGCGGTTTCAGCAACCTGAGCCTGATCGAGCTGGACAGGCCGGTAACCGGCTTCGACTGCGGTCCAGGCAACGTATTGCTTGATGCGTGGATTCAGTCGCAGCGCGGTGAAGGTTTCGACCGTGACGGCGCATGGGGCGCAAGTGGTACGGTTGATCCTGCACTGCTGAAAGCGCTGCTCAGCGACCCGTTCTTCCTGACCAAGGGTCCGAAGAGCACAGGCCGAGAGGTGTTCAACCTCGGCTGGCTGCACCACCATCTCTTCCAACTGCCGACGCTTTCTGCTGAAAACGTACAGGCAACGTTGATGGAGCTGACCGCGCTGGCGATTACCGAGTCCTTGCAATCAGCTCAGTCTGAAACCAAGGAACTGCTGATCTGTGGCGGTGGTGCGCACAACGTGGCGTTGACCAATCGTCTGGCTGAATTGCTTCCCGACACCAAAGTCAGCAGCACGGCTGCTTTTGGCGTTGATCCTGACTGGGTTGAAGCCATGGCATTTGCATGGCTGGCGCATTGCTGCCTCGAAGGCGTGCCTGCTAACCGCCCAACCGTGACGGGCGCTCAGGGTCTGCGAGTATTGGGCGCTATCTACCCGGCCTGACTCCAGACGAACAAAAACGCCGCGCATTAGCGCGGCGTTTTTATGTGTGCACAAAGATCAGATCGAGAATGAAGACCCGCAACCGCACGTGGTGGAAGCATTCGGGTTCTTGATAACGAAACGCGAACCCTCCAGGCCTTCCTGATAATCCACTTCAGCACCCGCCAGGTACTGGAAGCTCATTGGATCGACCACCAGGCTTACGCCTTCGCGCTCAACGATGGTGTCATCGTCGGCGACGTCTTCATCGAAAGTAAAACCATACTGAAAACCTGAACAACCGCCGCCCGTCACAAACACACGTAGCTTCAGGCGATCGTTACCCTCTTCATCGACCAGGGTCTTCACTTTGTGCGCAGCACCATGGGTGAACTGCAAAGCCGTTGGAGTGAAGGATTCGACGCTCATGTTAAATATCTCCCGGCGCTAAGCCGTCATAATGCGTAATGACGCGCATTATCCGCTTCTCCTAGAAAATTGGTCAACTATTCCAGAGCAGCGGCAAGTTTCAAGCCTCAAGCTGCAAGTGGTCGCACCAACCTCTTGAAGCTTGAAGCTTGAAGCTAAAAACTGCTCCTAAGGCATCATACCGGCATGGGACAGACCCAGCTTCTCGTCCAGCCCGAACATGATGTTCATGTTCTGAACGGCTTGGCCCGACGCACCCTTGACCAAGTTGTCGATAACCGAAAGCACGACCACCAGATCCCCACCCTGCGGACGGTGGACCGCAATACGGCAAACGTTGGCGCCACGCACGCTACGGGTTTCCGGATGGCTGCCAGCAGGCATTACGTCTACGAAAGGCTCGTTGGCATAACGCTTCTCGAACAGCGCCTGCAGATCAACCGACTTATCGACGACTGTGGCGTACAGCGTGGAGTGTATACCGCGGATCATTGGCGTCAGGTGCGGGACGAAGGTCAGACCAACATCCCCGCCAGCCGCGCGACGCAGCCCTTGGGTGATTTCAGGCAAGTGACGATGACCTTTGACGGCGTAAGCCTTGAAGCTTTCGTTGGCCTCGGAGTACTGCGAACCAATGCTCAAGCCACGGCCTGCACCACTGACACCGGACTTGCAGTCAGCAATCAAGCGCGTGTTGTCGGCAAGACCGGCTTCCAGCAACGGCAGGAAACCAAGCTGCGTAGCGGTTGGATAGCAGCCTGGCACAGCAATAAGGCGAGCCTGCTTGATTTGCTCACGGTTAACCTCAGGCAAACCATACACTGCATCCTTGAGCAGCTCGGGCGCACCGTGGGGCTGACCGTACCACTTTGCCCATTCAACCGAGTCCTGCAGACGGAAGTCAGCAGACAGGTCGATGACCCGAGTGCCGGCATTCAACAATTCACCCGCAAGGGAATGCGCGACACCGTGAGGCGTGGCGAAGAACACGACGTCACAGGCGCCGAGGGTTGCAATGTCAGGCACGCTAAATGCCAGGCCATCGTAATGCCCGCGCAGATTAGGGTACATATCAGCAACAGGCAGACCTGCCTCGGATCGAGAAGTAATAACGACCACTTCAGCTTGCGGATGCTGTGCCAACAGACGCAGCAACTCGACACCGGTGTAACCCGTGCCGCCGACGATACCGACCTTGACCATAACCTGCCCTCAACGTACCAACTGGAAAGCCGTCGATAATATGGGCCTGGCGCGTCTGCGACAACCGACAACGTGACGTATGGGCGCTCAAGCCACTACTATTTGCATACCGTGAACCTGGGAATAACTAAAAATGCTTTTATGGATCAAGGCTTTTCATATCGTTTCAGTGGTCTGTTGGTTCGCAGGGCTGTTCTACCTGCCAAGACTTTTCGTGTACCACTCCATGAGCGAGGACGCGGTCAGCCGCGAACGCTTCTGCACCATGGAGCGTAAGCTGTACCGGGGCATCATGGGCCCGGCGATGATTGCGACACTGATTTTTGGCATCTGGCTTATCGCCCTGGTGCCGGGGTACATGAGCCAGGCCTGGATGCATGCCAAGCTCACACTGGTCGTTCTGCTGATCGGCTATCACCATGTGTGTGGCGCACAGGTCAAACGCTTCGCTCGTGGCGAAAATGGCCGTAGCCATGTGTTTTATCGCTGGTTCAACGAAATCCCTGTATTGATCCTGCTGGCAGTCGTCATTCTGGTGGTGGTTAAACCTTTCTAATCTCCTGACGGGACCGTCTGCTCTTCCGTAGCCGGTCCGCGTTGCCCTTCTCACGACAAGGAAGCCAAGCATGACCACCCCGCTGTTCAAGATTGTGTTCGAAGGGCAGTTGCGTAACGGTGTTGAGTTGCAAACTGCCAAGCTCAATCTTGCTAGCCTTTTCAAGAGTGAAGTGACCGCTGTAGACAATCTGTTCAGCGGCAAGCCCGTCGCCCTCAAGCGTGGGCTGACTCAGGCCGACGCTCAGATTTATCTCAAGGCTCTGAACGATGCAGGCGTGGAAGCTCGTATAGAAGCCGACCCGGCGATTAGCCTGAACCTGAAAGAACTTGAAGAGAAATCAGAGCCGCTCTACGCGTCTCAACCGCCGCCGACATCCCCTTACGCGCCACCCCGGGCAAGTGTCATCGATACACTGCCTGAATATTCAACCCTCAAGGTTTTCAGTTTCCAGGGCAGGATCGGCCGCATTCGCTATCTGGCATGGACATTGGTCTGGATGGCTTCGTTGTTCATGGCGCTCGGCTTGTGCGTCCTTGTGTTTCCCTCGTCGCTGGTCGCTGGAGGGTTGCTGATTGCAGTGGTTATAGCTGCATTTACTTTCGTCAGCTTCCAGATAGGCGCACAACGTCTGCATGATGCTGGATGGTCGGGATGGCTGTTGCTGTTGACTTTCGTGCCGTACATTGGCGCGTTATTCCCGCTCCTGATGGTTCTCGTACCCGGCAACAAAAATGTTAACCGCTACGGCCCGCCAGCGCCGCCCAACAGCCTGAGTGTCAAAATAATCGCCTGGTTGTGGATACTGTTTTTTGGCTTGTTCATCGCCGGTGGTATGACTGGCGTCCTAAAGAAACTGGACGCACAAATCGATGCCAGTACTGCGCAATATGAGCAATCGCTGCCCGATGATAACGCTTTGGACGAGCAGCTCGACGATTCAAACGTCGACTCGCGGCTTGAGAATGAAAACGATCAATAACCTGTATCCAAGTGTCCGGACTAAACTCCGCAGCCCGCACTACGTTCAATGGAGAACTGCATGACCCGTTACGCCTTGATCACCGGGGCAACCAGCGGAATTGGCCTGGCCATGGCCGAGGCCTTGGCACGCAGAGGACGGAGCCTGTTACTGGTCGCCCGTCAGCGTGATCTGCTGGAAACGATCGCCATTGAGCTGACTCAGCGCTTCGGCGTAGAGGTATTGATTCGCGCCTGCGATCTGGGCGAACCCTTGCGCCTGTCAGGTTTTCTGCTGGAACTGGAAGAAGAAGGTGCGCACCAGATCGACCTGCTGGTCAATTGCGCCGGTATCGGAACATCCGGCCCATTCCTGGCTCAGGACTGGGGATTGGAGCAGGACCTGATTGACTTGAACATTCTGGCCCTCACGCGCCTGTGCCACACGGTCGGAAACCTGATGGCACTGCAGGGCGGCGGGCAAATCCTCAACGTTGCATCTGTGGCTGCGTTCAGCCCAGGCCCCTGGATGAGCGCCTATTACGCAAGCAAAGCTTACGTGCTGCATTTTTCGGAAGGGCTGCGCGAAGAGGTCAAGAAGAACGGGATCAAAGTATCGGTCCTGTGCCCGGGCCCTACGCGCACCGGTTTTTTCCGTACAGCCCAGCTGCAAGTGGGCAAGAGCGGCAATCAGAAAATGATGAGCCCCGAAGAAGTGGCGCTGTACACCGTTCGTGCGCTGGCGAAGAACCGGGCGGTGATCATTCCCGGCTGGCGTAATCGATTGATCACTTTCAGCCCCAGACTGGTCTCACGCTGGGTAAGTCGCAATATTGCCGGGCTGATCAACAAATCCGTGTGCTCGCGCTGACCGACAAATATTGGGCGCGGGCCGATCCCGTCAGTACACTCGGTGCGGTCCATTCATCTGCACGTTCCATCCACCACAAGGAGCAAATGGCTGTGGATACTTTGTTCACCAAGATCATTAACCGCGAGATACCCGCAAAGATCATCTACGAAGACGATCAAGTGCTAGCCTTTCACGACATTGCCCCCCAGGCACCGGTCCATTTTCTGGTTATCCCGAAAAAACCGATCCGCACGCTTAATGACCTGACCGAAGAAGATAAAGGTCTGGCCGGTCATATCCTGTTCACCGCACAACGTCTGGCGAAAGAGCTGGGCTGTGAGGATGGATTCCGCGTCGTCATGAACTGCAATGAGCTGGGCGGGCAGACCGTCTATCACATTCACATGCATGTGCTGGGTCAGCGCCAGATGAACTGGCCGCCGGGTTAATCCCGACTTTCAAACACTTGCGTTACGGCTGGAGCCCGCCGGGGCTCTGGCTATCTGATCCAGCCCAAGCCTCGTCTGGCTGATTGGGGTAAACTGGCCCTTATGGTTTTTCCGGAGGTGCCCATGGCTACCGAACGTCACTACTCACCTATCGACCGTATTCTCTTGCAGGCCGACGCCGCGATGCGCACGCTGTTGCCGTCCAAGGGATACTCCTCTCGCCCCTCGCCTGCCCTCGTCCAGCCCGAAGTCGTGATGAGCGACGTTGATACCCGGCACGTTGCGGGCCTGATGCGTATCAACCACACAGGCGAAGTGTGCGCCCAGGCGCTGTATCAAGGGCAGGCACTCACCGCCAAATTGCCCGATATACGCAAAGCGATGGAGCATGCAGCAGATGAAGAGATTGACCACTTGGTCTGGTGCGAACAGCGCATTCACCAGTTGGGCAGCCATACCAGCGTGCTCAACCCACTGTTTTACGGACTGTCCTTCGGCATCGGCGCAGCAGCGGGATTGATCAGCGACAAGGTCAGCCTGGGCTTCGTCGCAGCGACTGAAGATCAGGTCTGCAAACATTTGAATGAGCACCTTGAGCAGCTCCCCGCCGAAGACGAAAAGTCTCGTGCGATTCTTGAGCAGATGCGTGCAGACGAAGAACACCATGCGCAAAGCGCCCTGGATGCAGGTGGTTTCCGCTTCCCGGCGCCGGTCAAGTTCGGCATGAGCGTGCTGGCCAAACTCATGACCAAAAGCACTTATCGAATTTAAGCTGACAAGTTGCGAGCACAAAAAAAGGCGCCCATGTAGGGCGCCTTTCTTTTTGCCTGAAACCTAGACGGCGACGTTAACGTTGCGGCCGTAGAAGATTTCCAGCATTTCGTGTTTGACCTTGGCGGTCACCTGATCGCGTTGCACCGGGGACAGGTTGCTGGTCGCGTCGCCGAACAGGTAGTTATCCAGTTCGAAGTTCTTGAGCAGCATCTTGGTGTGGAACAGGTTCTCCTGATACACGTTCACGTCAGTCATCTGGTAACTGTTGCGCGTGTCTTCAGAGAGGTAATTCTGAATCGAGTTGATCTCGTGATCGATGAAGTGCTTCTTGCCTTCGACATCACGGGTAAAGCCGCGCACACGGTAGTCGACCGTCACGATGTCCGATTCGAACTTGTGAATCAGATAGTTCAGCGCTTTAAGCGGTGAAATCACCCCACAGGTTGACACGTCGATGTCCACACGGAAGGTCGCGATACCATCAACCGGGTGAATTTCCGGATAGGTATGGACGGTGATGTGGCTCTTGTCGAGGTGCGCCAGAATGGTTTCCGGCAGCGGGCCCGGCGACTCTTCGATCTGGCTTTCGGTAGGCGTTACCGGCTGCTCGGAAATCAGAATAGTCACGCTGGCGCCTTGAGGATCGTAATCCTGGCGGGCGATGTTGAGGATGTTGGCGCCAATGATATCGACGACATCGGTCAGAATCCGCGTCAGGCGTTCTGCGTCGTACACACTGTTGATGTACTCGACATAGGCCTGCTGGTCCTGCGGGGTTTCCGCATAGCAGATGTCATAGATGTTGAAGCTCAAGGTCTTTGTCAGGTTATTGAACCCGTGGAGCTTGAGTTTGCTTTTCACCGTTAAAAACTCTCTATATATGTGCGGCCCAAGCCACGTGATCAAGCATGCCCGTCAGTTGAGCAAAGCTCAGCTGCGTAGGACGGTTAACACCTCTTCGCGGTGGCGATTTTGGTTGTCTGGTCGGGAGCGGCCGCAAACAACCTGCGCATCCTGCTCCCTGAAAAAGGGGCGCATTATGCAGACGTCAGGAGCTGTCTGCCAGAGTGTGCGCCGCTTTTATGATAATTGGGTGTCGTTAGCCCAATTCGATGATTTCGTAGTCGTGAGTAATCTCGACCCCGGCATTGCCGAGCATGATCGAGGCCGAGCAGTATTTCTCGGCGGACAGCTCGATGGCGCGTTTGACCTGAGCTTCTTTCAAGCCGCGGCCCTTCACCACGAAATGCAGGTGGATTTTGGTGAACACCTTCGGATCTTCGGTGGCGCGTTCAGCTTCCAGGAAGGCCTCGCAGCTCTCTACCGGCTGGCGTGACTTCTTCAAGATACTGACCACATCGAAGTTGCTGCAACCGCCAAGGCCGATCAGCACCATCTCCATAGGGCGCACGCCCAGATTGCGACCACCACTCTCGGGCGGACCGTCCATCACCACTACGTGACCACTGCCGGATTCGCCGAGGAACATGGCTTCACCAGCCCATTGAATGCGTGCTTTCATCGCCAGGGGCTCCAATGCTGAAAAGGCCGCCAGCTTAGCACAGCGCTCGCCACGCCCTGACCGCGCCGATAAATTCCATTTCGCCACTAGCCTGTAGGAATTTTCGGAAATGGACTCAAATGAGATCCAAAAAGCTGGCTAAATGCAATCTGCTGCCGATAACGCTAACAATGCCTCCGGCGATGTACTTTTTCAGGACAAAAGAATGCTAGCTATTCCCCTGTCATCAAAGACCAAGCACCTGGAAAAGTTTCTGGCTCACGCCCAGCGTCGCCGTTATTCAGCAAAATCCAATATTATCTGTGCGGGTGATCGCTCCGAGTCCTTGTTCTTCATCATCAAAGGTTCGGTCACTGTGCTGATCGAAGATGATGAAGGCCGCGAGATGATCGTTGCTTATTTGAACTCGGGAGATTTCTGCGGCGAGTTGGGGCTGTTCGAACCCGCCGGTCATGAAAAAGAGCGTAGCGCTTGGGTGCGCGCCAAGACCGAGTGCGAAATTGCTGAAATCAGCTACGGAAAATTCCGCGAGATATCGCTGCTGGAACCGGAAATCCTTTATGCCCTTGGCGCTCAGATGGCCGAACGTTTGCGCAATACCACGCGCAAGGTTGGCGACCTGGCCTTTCTCGATGTGACTGGCCGTGTCGCGGGTACGCTGCTGGATCTGTGCAAACAGCCGGATGCAATGACTCACCCTGACGGCATGCAGATCAAGATAACGCGTCAGGAAATCGGACGTATCGTCGGCTGCTCAAGGGAAATGGTTGGCCGGGTGCTTAAAGCCCTTGAAGAACAGAAACTGGTCCACGTCAAAGGCAAGACGATGGTGGTGTTCGGGACGCGTTGAGGCGCCTAGCGCAGCAGTTATGCGCCGGACACATGTGGGAGCGGTGCTTGCCCGCGATATGGCTGGACACTATTCGCCTTAGATCACGTTGGTTGACCTTATCGCGGGCAAGCACCGCTCCCACAGGAACGCGTTTCAACTCAATTATTTGTATATTTTGCTAGAAGCCACGCCCCAAACTGGACAAGTCTGTCTGATAAACACTCGCCAACCTCTCCAGCACACCTTCAACCGCAAACGCCTCGCGCAATGCGATATGGCTGTCTGCTCGGACACGCTGATCAAGCTCGCAGATTTCGTTGAAGCGATTAACGGCGGCGACCATTTCATGCCGTTCGTTATCGACCAACAATGCACCGTGGGCCAATACCACCGGTCTCAGTCCGCCCTGACTCTGGCGCCAGCGCTGGGCGGTGCCGACCATCTTGCGGCCATCAAGGTTGACATTGAAGCGGCCGTCACAGAACGCACCTTCCACCTCGCCTAACGAAGCAGCGCCACCCAATTCGTTCAGGACATCCAGAATCGGCTGACACAGACGGCGATAGGCGATTTCGATACGGTCGCGATCAGGGTCGATTTTGGGCTGGGCGTAAACCAGTGCGATATTCACAGTGGCCGACGATTGCGGTACGGGCTCACCACCGGTTTCCCGCAACAGAATTGGCCAGCCGCTGTCGGCGAGTGTTTCGCTGGCCTCTACAAATCCGGGCAAGCGGCTCATGCGGCGAGGCATCACCAGCGCCCGATCACTCGGGCGCCAGAGCAACAAAGCGAAATCAGTAACCCCGTCGCAGACCGAGGCAAGCAGGTCCTGCTCGGCTTTCAGGCCAGCTTCGACGCAGATATCAATGACTGAATCAGACATGTTGATCCTCTGTAAAACCTGTCGAAGCAACGCCCGAAATGATCAGTCGAGCGTAGAGCTGCGCACCGGCGGCGTACCGCGCTCAGGGAAGAACAGGCGCTGCAATTCATCACCCGGATGCTCGGCGCGCATGAATGCCTCGCCCACCAGGAAGGAATACACATCGCTGATTTCCATCAACTCGACATCGGCACGGTTGAGAATGCCGCTTTCAGTAATCACCAGACGATCACGCGGAATACGCGGGAGCAAATCAAGCGTGGTTTCGAGGCTCACTTCGAAGGTGTGCAGGTTGCGGTTGTTAACGCCAACCAGTGGGGTGTCGAGGGTTTTCAATGCCCGGTCGAGCTCGTCACCGTCGTGTACCTCAACCAGCACATCCAGCCCGACGCTTTTCGCGACCGAGGCCAGCTCAGCCATCTTCACGTCATCCAGTGCGGAGACGATCAGCAACACACAATCAGCGCCGAGGGCACGGGCTTCAATGATCTGATAGGGATCAATCATGAAGTCCTTGCGAATCACCGGCAACTTGCACGCTGCGCGCGCCTGCTGCAGGTAGGCGTCGGAACCCTGGAAATAATCGATATCGGTCAGTACCGAAAGGCAGGTCGCGCCACCCTTCTCGTAGCTCCTGGCGATGTCGGCAGGTACGAAGTTCTCGCGAATTACGCCCTTGCTCGGTGAAGCCTTCTTGATCTCGGCAATGACCGCCGGCTGCTTGCCCTTGGCCTGCTTGATCAGTGCATCAGCGAAGCCACGAACCGGGTCGGCAGCTGCAGCCAGCTTCTCGATTTCAGCCAGACTGACGAGTGCACTGCGAGCTGCCACTTCCTCAGCCTTGCGGGCAAGAATCTTTTCCAGAACTGTTGGCACGCTCATTCTTCGTTCTCCTGCTTGAATACCGCGGTAAAGGCACCCAATTCTTCAAGCTTCTCCCGGGCCAGGCCGGTATGAAGCGCATCGTGAGCCAACTCGACACCTTCTTTGAGCGTGTAGGCATGGTCAGCAGCATAAAGCGCTGCGCCCGCATTGAGCACAATCATTTCAGCCGCTTTCTGGCCATGTTCGGTTTTGCGACGACCCAGCGCATCGCGGATCAGGACCAGTGAAGCTTCAGGGCCATCAACGCTCAGGCCAAACAGGCTCTGGCTTTTCATGCCCAAGTCTTCAGGCTGCACCCAATATTCGGTCACTTCACCATTTTTAAGTTCAGCCACAAACGTTGGCGCCGCCAGACTGAATTCGTCCAGCCCATCCTGAGAATGGACCACCAACACATGCTTGCTGCCCAGACGAAGCAACACTTCAGCCAAAGGGCGGCACAAGGCCTGACTGAATACGCCGACCACCTGATGGCGCACACCGGCCGGATTCGTAAGCGGGCCGAGCATATTGAACAGGGTACGCAGGCCCAAATCGCGACGCGGGCCGGCGGCGTGTTTCATTGCGCCATGATGCGCCTGGGCGAACATGAAACCGATGCCCACGCTGTCAATGCAGCGCGCCACTTGTACCGGCGTGAGGTTGAGATATACGCCAGCCGCTTCCAGTAAATCAGCACTGCCGCTCTTGCCCGAGACTGCGCGGTTGCCGTGCTTGGCGACGGTACAACCCGCTGCAGCAACCACGAAAGAAGAGGCTGTCGACACGTTAAAAATGTTGGCACCGTCACCGCCGGTTCCCACCACGTCCACTACGCCATCGAGGGTTTTCAGCTCGACCTTGTCTGCCAGCTCGCGCATGACGGACACCGCACCGACGATTTCATCGATGCTTTCGCTCTTCATGCGCATGCCCATCATGAACGCGCCAATCTGCGCTTCCGTGCACTGCCCGGTCATGATGGCGCGCATGACATCGCTCATCTCGGCGGTGCTCAAATCCAGGTTATCGACAACACGCCCCAGAGCGGTCTTGATGTCCATTGGCTTAGTCATAAATGAATCCTTAACCCTGACGAGTGCCGCCGGTTTGCTTGAGGAAGTTGGCGAACAGCTCGTGGCCCTGCTCGGTCAGAATCGACTCAGGGTGGAACTGGATCCCCTCGACGTTCAGTGTCTTGTGACGCAGGCCCATGATTTCGTCCATCGAGCCGTCTTCAAGCGCAGTCCAGGCCGTCACTTCCAGGCAATCAGGCAAGGTGTCCAGCTTGACCACCAGCGAATGGTAGCGAGTGACGGTCAACGGATGGTTGAGGCCTTCAAACACGCCGTCGTCTTCATGAACGACCGGGCTGGTCTTGCCGTGCATGACCTGACGGGCGCGCACCACATCACCGCCGAACGCCTGGCCGATCGACTGATGGCCCAGGCATACACCCAGAATCGGCAGTTTGCCCGCGAAATGTTTGATCACTTCCAGCGAGACGCCCGCTTCATTCGGCGTACAAGGGCCGGGCGATACGACAATGCGCTCAGGGTTGAGGGCTTCGATCTCGGCGACGGTCAATTCGTCATTGCGTATCACCTTGACGTCGGCACCCAGCTCACCGAAGTACTGCACGACGTTGTAGGTAAAGGAATCATAGTTATCGATCATCAGCAGCATTTGGCTTAAACCCATTGAATTACTGACTATTTTTTCAACCTTCAAATCACTGCCGATTGAGTGCCCGCTAGTGTAACGACCGGGGTTTGGCCCGAAAAAGCGGCAGGGCGGATTTATAAAGGCGTATCAGGAGGTCCGGACAGGCCGGAAGAGAATAAGTCAGGCGCGCCAACGCCAACGGGCGTGAGCCTTGATAACACGCATCAAGAGTTTGCTGACGATCAACACAGGGGAGGTCTCGTTTCTTCGTTTGGGCACATTAGCGTACCAATGAGTGGCGTGCAATATGAGGACGCTCTGGCACAGGGCTCATCTCATGGATTTGCTCAATGAGTCAGCTACGCTTTTGTAACGTAAAAGATACGCCGGAACCCGAAACACCACCGTCCGGCGGTTTATGACCAACTTGCTTGGCGCTGACGGTTGAGCTGGCTACTTTTCGTACACCCTATAAAACAACAAGAGGGATCTTGACCATGCGTCAAAACAAACCGTTTGCAGCGATCGCCGCCTGCTTGCTTGTGTCTTCCTGCCCGATCACATTCGCCGCCCCCTCCCCCTACTCAACCATGGTGGTCTTTGGCGATAGCCTGGCCGATGCCGGGCAGTTCCCCGATGCAGGTGGTCCAGCCGGTTCCACGCTGCGTTTCACCAACCGCACCGGTCCGACGTATCAGAATGGCAGCGGCGAATTCTTCAGCCTGAACTCTTCAACCTTGCTCGGCTTGAAACTCAATGTCGCGCCTGGCGACCTGGCGGCCTCTACCTCACCGGTCAATGCGGCGCTCGGAGTGGCAGATGGCAACAACTGGGCGGTCGGGGGCGATCGCACCGATCAGGTGTATGAGGCGATCACCTCCGAGTCCAACGTGATTGACCCGGACAACGGTACGGTGTTTCGCACTCGCCCGGGCTATCTGGTGGCCAACAACTTCCGGGCAGACCCCAACGCCTTGTACTACCTGACAGGCGGGGGCAATGACTTCCTACAAGGCCGGGTACTGAGTCTGTCGCAATCTCGCGACGCGGCTGACCGTCTGGCGGACAGCGCGCAGGTGCTGCAACAGGCGGGCGCGAAATACATCATGGTCTGGCTGCTACCGGATATTGGTCAGACTCCAGCAGTGTCGGGGACGATCCTCGAACCCATCACCTCAATCCTCAGTGGGGCATTTAACGCACAGCTGGTAAGCCGACTGGCGCAAATCGACGCCGAGATTATCCCGCTGAACATCCCACGCTTCTTGTCTGAAACCTTGGATAACCCGGCGCGCTTTGGCCTGGCAGCCGATCAGGATCTGGTAGGGACCTGTTTTAACGGTAACAACTGCAGAGAAAACAGCGCTTATGGCCTGAACAGCGGCACGCCAGATCCCAGCAAGTTGTTGTTCAACGACGGCGTCCATCCCACCGAAGCCGGCCAGCGGCTGATTGCCGACTATGCCTATTCACTGTTAGCGGCGCCGTGGGAGATTTCCCTTTTGCCGGAAATGGCCAACGGCACATTACGTGCGCAGCAGGATGAATTGCGCAGCCAATGGCTGGCGGACTGGGGCAATTGGCAAGGCGTCGGGCAGTGGCGTGCAATTGTCGCCGCAGGTGGTCAGAAAATGGACTTTGATGCGCAGGACAACTCAGCAGAAGCAGACGGCAAAGGCTACAACATGACCCTCGGCGGCAGTTATCGCCTCGCTGATCACTGGCGAGTCGGCGTGGTGGGAGGAGCTTATCGGCAACAACTGGACGCCGGGGATCGGGATTCGGACTACAAACTCAATAGCTATCTGGCGACGGCCTTTGTCCAGTATCAGGCGAACCATTGGTGGGGTGATCTTGCTGCGTCAGGTGGGCATCTCGACTACGAGAATGCTGAGCGCAAGTTCGCGCTTGGCGTCAGCGAGGGTAATGAAAAAGGGGATACCAATGGCGAAATCTGGGGCGCCAGCGCGAGGTTAGGGTTTGATATCGCGGGCGTCAGCAGCCGTTGGCATTTATCGCCCTTCATCAGTGCGGACTACGCACATGTGAACGTGAATGGTTATTCAGAAAAGGGCAACCGCTCAACGGCACTGACCTTTGATAACCAGACTCGCAAGTCACGACGCCTGGGTGCGGGTTTGCAGGGCAAGTTTCAGGTTACGGATACGACGCAGCTGTTCGCGGAAGTCGCGCATGAAAGGGAGTTTGAAACGGATCAACAGGAAGTGACCATCGCCTTGAACAGCCTGCCGCTCAACGACTTCACCGTGCAAGGTTATACGCCGCAACGAGATCTGAACCGCGCCACACTTGGCGTCAGCCAGAAACTGACCCGCGACCTGACGCTGCGCGGCGGGTACAACTGGCGCAAGAATGATGATGTCACCCAGCAAGGGATGAGCATCGGGGTAAGTCTGGACTTTTAAGCGCGTTGCAGTCGTAGGACCGGCTTCAGCCGGGAGAGCGCCCGCTCTGACAAAGCAGATGTGGCGACTGAACCAAAGTCCTCCCGGCTAAAGCCGGTCCTACGTTTATTCGTGACCTGCAGGATCTGCGCTCACTGCTCCTGCTCAGCCAGTGCCACGGCGCGGAACATCGCACGGCGTTTGTTCAGGGTTTCTTCCCATTCCAGCGCTGGCACCGAGTCAGCCACGATGCCGCCACCGGCTTGCACATGCAGCTCGCCGTTTTTGATCACAGCGGTTCGAATCGCAATCGCAGTGTCCATGTTGCCGTTCCAGGCCAGATAACCCACCGCGCCGCCGTAGACGCCACGCTTCACCGGTTCCAGCTCGTCGATGATTTCCATGGCGCGGATTTTAGGCGCACCGGACAAAGTGCCTGCTGGCAGGATCGCCCGCAGTGCATCCATCGCCGTCAGACCACTTTTCAACTGGCCAGTAACGTTGGAAACGATGTGCATCACGTTCGAGTAACGCTCGATGACCATTTTTTCCGTCAACCGCACCGAACCGATTTCCGAAACACGACCGGTATCGTTGCGCCCCAGGTCGATCAGCATCAAGTGCTCGGCGATTTCCTTGTCATCGGACAGCAAATCCTTTTCCAGAGCGACATCCGCCTCTTCGTTGGCACCGCGTGGGCGGGTGCCAGCAATCGGGCGAACGGTGATCAGATTGTCTTCAACCCGCACCAATACTTCCGGAGAGCTGCCGACCACATGGAAGTCGCCAAAGTTGAAGAAGTACATATAGGGCGTCGGGTTGAAGCAGCGCAGTGCCCGATACAGATCGATCGGTGCAGCCTTGAAGTCGATGGACATACGCTGCGACGGAACCACCTGCATGACATCGCCCGCCAGGATGTATTCCTTGATGGTATCGACTGCCCGCTCATAATCGTCCTGGGTGAAACTCGAACGAAATACCGGATCAGCCGCTTGCGGCCGGGTCAGGTCCAGGCCACGACGCGGGGTGATGGGCTGACGCAGTTGTTCCATCAGTTCGTCGAGACGGGCCAGGCCGTTTTCGTAAGCGTCCTGCTGCGCCGGGTCAACCAGAACGATGGCGTGCATCTTGCCCGCCAGATTATCGAACACGACGACGGCATCAGACACCATCAGCAGGATATCCGGCACGCCCAGCGGATCAGGGTTCGGGCATTTGCCGAGACGTTGCTCGACATAGCGAACACAGTCATAACCGAAGTAACCCACCAGCCCGCCGTTGAAACGTGGCAGGCCAGGAATGGTTGGCACGTTGTAGCGAGCCTTGAAGGTTTCGACGAACGCCAGCGGGTCTTCGGTCTCAAGCTGCTCGATCTCGACGCCGTCGTGAGTGACCCGAACATCGTGATCGTGAACGCGCAAGACCGTGCGGCACGGCAAACCAATGATCGAATAACGACCCCATTTCTCGCCGCCCTGCACCGACTCCAGCAGATAGGAGTTCGGTTGGTCGGCAAGCTTGAGGTAGATCGACAGCGGCGTGTCGAAGTCGGCCAGGGTTTCGTAGGCCAACGGGATACGGTTATAGCCAGCAGCAGCCAAACGCAGGAATTCTTCGCGATTCATCATCAGCCTCATTGGTGAGGGTTAGCAGTCAGGTAAGCAAACGGTGCCGGATTCAATCTCCGGCCGGATTAAAGTCAGGCGCGCCAACGCCAGCGGGCCAAGGCCTTGATGACTTTCATCCAGAGTTTGCGAGTGACCACCACGATGGAATCTCTAAAGGAGGGATCTTTGATTTCCGGCAACAGTATCCCAGCGTCCAGATCCAGGCAACCGGGAATCAGACGCCGCAGGTCATCAATGACCAGAGCCGGCGACTCTTCTTCAATTGGCCGCCCATGGTTATAGCCGTAGCTCATGGCAACACAGGGCACGCCAGCGGCTTTGGCAGCCTGTACGTCACTGCGTGAATCACCGACGAACAGCGACTGCGAGGCTGGGATATTGGTCATCTTCATGACAAAAAATAGCGCCGCCGGGTCAGGCTTTTTGGTTGGCATGGTGTCGCCACCGATGATCAGACGGAAGAAGCGGCCCAGTTTCATCTCATCCAGCAACGGCGCGACAAAGCGCTCCGGCTTGTTGGTGATCAGCGCCATTTCCACGCCCATCTTCTGCAGCCACTTCAGGGTTTCGCGAACACCAGGATAAACCGCCGTGAACTCATGCTTTTCGGCATAGAACTTCATGAAGATCTCCAGCGCCTGCTCGGCCTGGGCATCATCGACGCCGCTGTGGTCCAGATCATTGGCCAGTGCGCGGCGTACCAGAACCGGCGCGCCGTTGCCGATCCAGTTTCTGACCTGCGCCAGACCGGCCGCAGGACGACCCAGTTCAAGCAGCATTTTGTCGACTGCAACGGCCAGATCGGGTACCGAATCCACCAGGGTGCCGTCCAGATCAAACATGATCAGCTTTGGCAGGCGCCCCGGAAACAGTTGCTCGAAGCCGCTCATGCGCGGGACAGCGCCAGTTCTGCACGCATCTTGTCGATGACTTGCTTGTAGTCCGGCGTATTGAAGATGGCGGAACCGGCGACAAAAGTGTCAGCTCCGGCGGCCGCGATCTCACGGATGTTATTCACGTTCACGCCGCCGTCGATTTCCAGGCGGATATCCAGGCCCGATGCATCGATCAAAGCACGTGCTTCACGCAGCTTGTTCAGCGTGCCCGGAATGAATTTCTGACCGCCAAAACCAGGGTTGACGCTCATGAGCAGGATCATGTCGACCTTGTCCATGACGTACTCCAGCAGGTTCAGGGGAGTCGCCGGGTTGAACACCAGGCCCGCCTTGCAGCCGCCCTCTTTGATCAACTGCAACGAGCGGTCAATATGCTGCGTCGCTTCCGGGTGGAAAGTGATGTAGCTGGCACCCGACTCGATGAAGTCGCCGATGATGCGATCCACCGGGCTGACCATCAGGTGCACATCGATGGGTGCTGTCACGCCATATTTACGCAACGCCGAGCACACCATCGGACCGATGGTCAGGTTCGGCACGTAGTGGTTGTCCATCACATCGAAGTGAACAATGTCGGCACCCGCGGCCAGCACAGAGTCAACTTCCTGGCCCAGACGGGCGAAGTCGGCGGAGAGAATCGATGGAGCAATGAGGAAGGGCTGCATGACGCACCTTTTTGAGCAGAATCACGGTGGCGCGCATTGTACGCGCTGACAGCTTGTTGGAGCGAGTCTGCCGGATGATGACCGATAGATGCTTATGTAGGAGACGCTATTTGCCTGCAACTTTACTGCTGCCGCGCCGAGCCGTCGTGGGACCGGCTTCAGCCGGGAAGGCGGCATTTCTGGCGATGAAAATGTACCGACTGTGCGGGCCTCTTCCCGGCTGAAGCCGGTCCCACGTGGCAATCCCACTGAGGCCCACTCAATACGCAGCGCGATAGATCTTTTCGATATCCGCCGCCGTCAGCTTGCGCGGGTTGTTGCGCATCAGTCGGTCGATCTTGCTGGCCTCCTCAGCCATCGCCGGGATGGCATCTTCCGGCACATTGAAGCTGCGCATGCCTTTGGGGATGTCCACTGCTTGGCACAAATCAGCCATGGCCTGCACTGCCTGATTGGCCGCATCTTCATCGCTCAGATGCTCAACCCGCAACCCCATGGCTTCGGCAATGTCGCGAAAACGCTCCACACACGCCATCTTGTTCCAGGCCATTACATACGGCAGCAACAACGCATTACTGACGCCATGGGCAATATTGAAGCGTCCGCCCAGCGGATAGGCCAAGGCATGCACTGCGCCCACTCCGGCATTACCAAATGCCATACCCGCCATCAGGCTGGCGGTAGCCATATGCTCACGAGCGACAAGATCAGCAGGGTTGGCGTAAGCCTTGGGCAGCGCCTTGGCGATGAGCTTGATCGCACCCAACGCCAGCGAATCCGTAATTAACGAGCGGTTGACTGACAGATACGACTCGATGGCATGCACCAACGCATCCACACCGCTGGCAGCCGTGACAGTGCGCGGGCAGGTCAGGGTCATGACCGGGCTGACCAGTGCGACGTCCGGCAGTAAATAATCGCTGACGATGCCCTTTTTCAGTTGTGCTTGTTTATCGGAAAAAATCGCCACATTGGTGACTTCCGAACCGGTGCCCGCCGTGGTCGGGATAGCAATCAGCGGTGGTCCTTTGCGTCTGACCTGATCCACACCGAACAGCTCGGCGAGCGGGCCGTCGTGACCGACGAACGCCGCAACGCCCTTGGCAATATCAATTGCACTACCCCCGCCCAGACCTATCAAACCGTCATGGCCTCCCTGGCGATAAGCAACCGTGCAGTCTTCAACGATGGAGATTTCCGGCTCGGGTTTGACCTGATCGAAAATCCCGTAGGCACGCCCACCCAACTGCGCCAGCGCAAGGTCGACTGTGCCGCTTTTGACCAGAATCGCATCGGTGACGATCAGTGGATTACTGATGTTCAGGCGGGTCAGCTCGGCAGCCAGTTGCTCGATGGCAGCGGCGCCGGTAATCAGCTTATTGGCGATTTTGAATGCAGCGATACTCATCAGCTCGGCCCTTTGGAATTGTTTTGGCGAGGGAGGACGAGCAGAAGGATAGATCAAATAGAGATGAAGACCCGCAGGAGGGCATCCGGTGTCCATGGCACCGCGCTGTCGCGCAGAAAACACGGGCACTGTAGGAGTGAGCTTGCTCGCGATTCGGGCTCTTGGTCGACAGATTTATCGCCTGAACTAACGCAATCGCAAGCAAGCTTACTCCTACAGGGGGCGCTGTTATTCCACCGCCGTACGCAACTTCTCGCTACGCCCGCGCAACCACTCCAGCACCAACAGCAATACCACCGAGAATCCGATCAGCAGCGTCGCAGCAGCAGCGATGGTCGGGCTGAGGTTTTCACGGATGCCGCTGAACATTTGCCTTGGCAGGGTCGCTTGCTCGGGACCGGCGAGGAACAGCGTTACGACCACTTCATCAAAGGATGTCGCAAAGGCAAACAGCGCACCGGAAATCACACCCGGCGCAATCAACGGCAAGGTCACCCGACGAAACGCTGTCAGCGGCGAGGCCCCCAGGCTGGCAGCCGCCCTGACCAGGTTATGGTTGAAGCCCTGCAACGTCGCCGACACGGTAATGATCACGAACGGCACGCCCAGCACCGCGTGGACCAGAATCAGCGACAGAAAGCTGTTACCCATGCCCAGCGGTGCGAAGAACAGGTAGCTCGCCACACCAATGATCACGACCGGCACCACCATTGGCGAAATCACCAAGGCCATGACCAACGCTTTGCCGGGGAAGTTGCCGCGGGTCAGGCCAATCGCCGCCAGTGTGCCGAAGACCATGGCCAGCACGGTCGCAGCGGGAGCGATGAGCAGGCTGTTCTTCAGCGCACGCATCCACTCGTTGGAATTGAAAAAGTCCTGATACCAATGCAGCGAGAAGCCTTGCAGTGGGTAGACCAGAAAACTGCCGGAGTTGAACGACAGCGGAATGATCACCAGCACCGGCAACACCAGGAATAACAGAATCAGCCCGCACAGGATTCGCAAGGCGTAATACCAGACACGTTCCAGCGGCGAAGAGTATGAACTCAACATGGTAATTCTCCTCAGCTCAAACGCAGGCGGCTTGCGCCGACCAACCAGCTATAGATCAGATAAAGCACGATGGTCGCCAACAGCAGCAGGCCGCCCAGTGCCGTGGCCATGCCCCAGTTGATGCTGGTATTGGTATAGAAGGCGACGAAGTAGCTGACCATCTGGTCGTTCGGGCTGCCCAACAATGCAGGGGTGATGTAGTAACCGATCGACAGAATGAACACCAACAGGCAACCCGCGCCGATTCCGGCATAGGTCTGCGGGAAGTACACCCGCCAGAAACTGGCAAACGGGTTGCAACCCAGAGAGATGGCTGCACGCATGTAGGTAGGCGAGATACCTTTCATGACGCTGTAGATCGGCAGGATCATGAACGGCAGCATGATGTGCACCATCGAGACGTAAACCCCGACCCGGTTGAACACCAGCTCCAGCGGCTTATCGATGATGCCCATGGCCATTAGCGCGCCGTTGATCAGGCCGCTGGATTGCAACAAGACGATCCATGCCGCAACCCGAACCAGAATCGACGTCCAGAACGGCAGCAAGACCAGAATCATCAGCAAGTTGCTCTGCCGTGCTGGCAGGTTGGCCAGCAAATAAGCCAGCGGATAAGCCAGCACCAGACAGATCAGGGTGATCACAAACCCCATCCAGAAGGTGCGGGCGAAGATGTCCAGATAGATCGCTTGATCAGGGGTCGCAGGTGCCACTTCACCGAGGTCATCGATGCGGTGGTCCACTGCGGCCAGCAGATAATAGGGGGTGATGCTGCTGGTATTGCGACGGATCACCTGCCAATAGGCCGGATCACCCCAGCGCTCATCCATTGCTTCGAGTGCATCTTTATAAGAGGCAGGCTCTTCTTTGAACGGCAGCGCACGTGCGGTGCTCGTCAGGAGGCTGCGATATCCGGCAAGCTCCATGTTCAGACGCTTGGACAGATCGCCCAACGTCGAATTCTTGCGGGTTTGCGCCAGATCCATGCTCAGCGCTTTGTAGACCGGCTCCGGGGGCAAGCCCTTGCCGTCCCACTTGGCGACTTCGATTACGGTAGTCGGCAAAGCATTGACCACTTCCGGGTTGCCGACGCTCTTGTAGAGCAGCGCCACAATCGGTACCAGAAACACCAGCAGCAGAAAGATCACTAACGGCGCGATCAAGGCCTGGGCCTTCCAGCGGTTGACCCGCTCGGCACGAGCCAGGCGTTGCTTCAAGGTAGGGCTGGCGCCTTCAGTCAGGGGCACGGCGATGGCCATAGCGAACTCCGAAATCTTTAAACGGAGGTCGCGCTCCCTGCATAAGAGAGCGCGACCGGATCAAACTCAGCGTGATGCGCTTACTTGGCAGCCCAGGAGTTGAAGCGCTGTTCCAGTTGCTCACCGTTGTCGTTCCAGAACGCCACGTCGATCTGCACCTGATCCTTGATGTTCTCAGGGGTAGTCGGCATGTTCTGCAGGGTTTCGGCACTCAACAGTTTGACGGCATCGGTATTGGCCGGGCCGTAGGCGATGTTTTCCGAGAAGGTCTTCTGCTGTTCAGGCTGCAGGGTGTAAGCGATGAATTTCTTCGCCGCTTCGGCGTTTTTCGAGCCCTTCGGGATGGCCCATGCGTCGAAGTCGTAAACACCACCGGTCCAGACCACTTTGAGTTTGCTTTCTTTCGCGACCGCCGCGATACGGCCGTTGTAGGCCGAGCTCATGACCACATCACCCGATTGCAGGAACTGCGGCGGCTGTGCGCCCGCTTCCCACCATTGAATGCTTGGTTTGAGCTTGTCGAGCATCTTGAACGCGCGATCCTGACCGTCTTTGCTGGCCAGCACTTTGTAGACGTCTTTTGGCGCAACGCCATCAGCCATCAGTGCGAATTCCAGGGTGTACTTGGCGCCTTTACGCAGACCGCGCTTGCCCGGGAATTTTTCAGTATTCCAGAAATCAGCCCAGCCGGTCGGAGCTGTAGCCAGTTTGTCGGCGTTGTACGCCAACACGGTGGACCACACGAAGAAGCCTGCGCCACAGTGGGTGATAGCGCCTTTGACATATTTTGCAGTGTCGCCGAACAGAGCTGGATCCAGCTCCTCGAACATGTCTTCGTCGCAGCCGCGAGCCAGTTCCGGCGATTCAACTTCTACCAGGTCCCAGGACACGCTTTTGGTGTCGACCATGGCTTTGACCTTGGCCATTTCGCCGTTGTATTCGCCTGCGATGATTTTGCCATTGCCAGCTTTATCCCAAGGTGCGTAGAAAGCTTTTTCCTGAGCAGCCTTGTTGGCACCGCCAAACGACACAACGGTCAGATCAGCGGCCATAGCTTGCGCGGCACACATCATGCCCAGCGTAATTGCGGTGAGTTTCAAAGATTTGAGCATTTGATTGTTTTCTCCACGAGCAGTGTTGGTATATGCGTTGGGGGCGATGTGCTCGCCTCTGGCTGATGCCTTTTTATTGGTTATTGATAGATCAATGCACGTGCTGCAAGGGATCGAGCGCGCGAACGTGCTCGATTTGCCATCCAATTGGCACAACGTCGCCAACGCTCAGGGCCGGGTCCAGCTCGGCGATGGGCTGTTTGACGAAGAAGTCGGTTTTGCCTGCCACTTCCAGGCGCACACGAACGTGGTCGCCCAAATACACAAACTCTGCAACGCGACCGGAGAAACGGTTCACGCAGCTCTCGCTGTTGCCATTCAAACTGATGCGTTCAGGGCGGATCGACAGGGTCACCGCGTCGCCGACCTGACCGACATTGACAGCCAGCGCTTCAACCTTCTCACCGCGCTCCAACTCAACGACACAACGCTCGCCGGTATGGCTGAAAAGCTTGCCGTTAAGTCGGTTGTTTTCACCGATGAAGTTGGCAACGAAGGTGTTCTTCGGCTCTTCATACAGATTGCGTGGTGGTGCGATCTGCTGGATTTCGCCCTGGTGAAACACGGCCACGCGGTCGGACATGGTCAGCGCTTCGCCCTGATCGTGAGTCACGTAAACAACGGTCACGCCCAGGCGCTGGTGCAGGTGTTTGATTTCCATCTGCATGTGTTCACGCAGTTGCTTGTCCAGTGCGCCGAGCGGCTCATCCATAAGAACCAGCTGCGGCTCGAAGACCAACGCACGGGCCAGGGCCACACGCTGTTGCTGACCGCCGGACAGTTGCGCCGGGTAGCGATGAGCGAACGTGCCGAGCTGAACCATGTCCAGCGCACGCTTGACCTTCTCGCTGACGTCGGCCTTGCCCATGCCACGCACGGTCAGCGGAAACGCCAGGTTTTCGGCGACGGTCATATGTGGGAACAGTGCGTAGTTCTGAAACACCATGCCGATGTCGCGCTTGTGCGGCGGCACGTTATTGATGGCGCGCCCTGCCAGGAGGATTTCCCCTGCGGTCGGCGTTTCGAATCCGGCCAGCATCATCAGACTGGTGGTCTTGCCCGAGCCGGACGGGCCGAGCAAGGTCAGAAATTCGCCTTTGCGAATGTCCAGATTAAGGTCTTTGACGATAAGGGCTTCGCCGTCGTAGCTCTTCTGCACACCACGGAAGCTGACCAGAACATCATTAGCCCCAGCGCTTGAATCGACGTTGCTCATTACCCACACCTTTGTTTTGTCTGCGTGGGATCAGCCTAGTTTAGGCTGGGAACCGCGCAAATCGGGGGGCAGGAGAGATTGGGGTAGGGATTGCCCTACAGGGATGGCGGGGATAGGTATGTGCTC
>NZ_JACONW010000078.1 GCF_014357575.1 Pseudomonas folii
GGTGGCCCCCGCGAAGTCGGTGGTTCAGTCAAAACAAAGCATTCAGGCGTAACGAAACCCAATCAGACACTGGCTCTTGCCCCCTATAGGCCTTAAGCTGCGCCAGCCTATTGCAGATGGAGGGCGTGCACGTGCGAATTCTTCTTGTTGAAGACAACCGGGACATCCTGGCCAACCTTGCCGATTATCTGGGCATGAAAGGCTATACGGTCGATTGTGCACAGGATGGCCTCTCCGGATTACATCTGGCGGCAACCGAACATTACGACCTCATCGTGCTCGACATCATGCTGCCCGGCATAGATGGCTACACCCTTTGCAAGCGATTGCGTGAAGACGCCCGTCGCGACACCCCGGTGATCATGCTGACAGCCCGTGACCAGCTGGACGATCGCCTGCAGGGCTTCCGCTCCGGTGCTGATGACTATCTGCTTAAACCTTTCGCCCTGTCCGAGCTGGCTGCGCGCATTGAAGCCGTATTGCGTCGCGCCCAGGGCGGTGGCCGACGTACCTTGCAAGTCGCCGAACTGGTGTACGACCTCGACACACTGGAGGTGACCCGTGAAGGTCGCCTGCTCAAGCTCAACCCGGTGGGCCTCAAGCTGCTGGCCGTGTTGATGCAGAAAAGCCCTCACGTGTTGCGTCGCGAGGTTCTGGAGGAAGCCCTGTGGGGTGACGACTGCCCCGACAGCGACAGCCTGCGCAGCCACGTTCATCAACTGCGCCAGGTGATCGACAAGCCTTTCGACAAGCCACTGCTGCAAACCGTGCATGGTGTCGGTTATCGTCTGGCCGAGGGCCGGGATGGAGTTTAAACAGAGCCTCGCTCAACGCATTATCATCGCTTTCGCATTGATGAGCGCGCTGGTGGCAGGCTCCTTTGCCATGGGCATCGTCGCGACCGTCCACCTGGTAGAAGAGAAACTGATTTCAGCCGGCCTTGGTGGCGACCTTAACCGTTTGCTGCTGCTCGACAGCGTCAGCGACTGGAGTCACCGTCCGGAGCCAGATCAGCTGTTCTATTTCAGCGGCGGCCCCGGTGATTTCGATATTCCCAGTGACCTCAAGCATCTCGAGCCCGGCTTTCATGAAGTGTTTCGCGGCCCGCTGTCCTATCACGCCATGGTTGAAGTGGTAGACGGTCGACGTTACGCACTCCTTCAAGACCAAAGCGATTTTGAAGAGCGCGAGCGCGTGTTATTCGCCGTCGTGCTGGTGGGTTTTGTGCTTGCCTTGGGGCTGGCCGTATTTCTGGGGTGGGTGCTGGCGCGCCGGGTTATGGCGCCGGTTGTGCGACTGGCCCGTCAGGTGCGTCATCGCGACCAGTTACTGGGACTGGCACCTCCGTTGGCGCCTGACTATGCGGCTGACGAAGTAGGTGAGCTGGCCGTTGCCTTCGATGCCACGCTGGGGCGCCTGCGTCAGGCGTTGACCCGCGAGCGGATGTTCACCAGCGACGTCAGCCATGAACTGCGAACCCCGCTGATGGTGCTGGCCAGCTCCTGCGAGCTGCTGCTGGATAATCCAGCGCTGGATATGCGTGCCAGGGCGCAGGTCGAGCGCATTGCCCGGGCGTGTGAAGAAATGCGCGACCTGGTGCAGACTTTCCTGATGCTGGCTCGCACGCAACGTGAAGACGCCAACATGGTTCCCAAAGTGTCACTGGAAAGTGTTGCCGAAGACCTGATCGCACTCTGGCGCGGCCCGATTGAAAGCAAAGGACTGCAACTGACTGTGCGCTCAGTCGGCACGAGCGAGCCTTCAGGCGTTCTGTACAACTCCACCTTCCTTCATGCCGTCATGGGTAACCTGCTGCGCAATGCTCTGCACTACACCGACCAAGGCTTCATTACGCTGACATTGCAGCAGGAAGGTTTTCTGGTGGAGGACAGCGGGGTCGGTATCCCCGAGGAAAAGCGCGAGGCCATGTTCGAGCCGTTTGTAAGGGGTAACGAACAGCGGGGTGAAGGTCTTGGGCTGGGGCTCTCGCTGGTTCAGCGTATCTGCGAAAACCAGGGTTGGAGCGTCAGTTTGAGCCCGATGGAGCCCAACGGCTGCCGTTTCAGCGTGAAGCTCAAGAAGTAGCCCGGCTGGCGTCCATCAAGGATATGCCTTGCCGTTTCAGCCTCGAAATATCTCTGACAGTTTCTGCTCTTCAGGTCTTCAAGGGCGCTAAGCCTTTGACGCATCTGGAAACATCTGCGCAGACTTCCCACACTTTTTTCACATTGGCATGACCTGACGCTGACAGCGCCCTGACTATCTTGCCGGCATCGACATGAGTAGGTGCCCCCATGAGCAAGCGAATCGAACTCGAGTTTTCACGCAAGTACAACCAGGAACATGCCCAGCAATATTTGCAAAAGCATAAAGACAATCTGTCTCGTCGCCTGTCTCATTGGCGCGACGAGCAATTGGCGCGTACCGCTTTGCATCGTGCGGGTGATCCGGGATTAGTGCTTGACCTGCCTTGCGGCGCAGGGCGCTTCTGGCCATTGCTGGCTGAAAAATCGAATCGGATGATCATCGGTGCAGACAACTCGGCAGACATGCTGAAGACCGCTTGTGCTGCTCAACCAGCAGAAGTGGTGAAAAGGGTACAACCTTTGCAGACATCTGCCTTTGACATTGATCTGCCCGACAACGCCGTAGACAGCATTTTCTGCATGCGGTTGCTGCACCATGTGGGTCAGGCCGACCATCGGCTCGCTCTACTTAAGGAGTTTCAGCGTGTTACACGTGACAGTGTGATCATTTCACTCTGGGTGGATGGCAATTTCAAAGCGTGGAAACGTAAGCGTCTGGACCATAAACGTCAGGCGAAGAATGGGCAGGTTAGTTACCAGAACCGCTTTGTGTTACCGGCCGCTACTGTCGAGGCCGAGTTTGAACAGGCTGGATTCCGCATTCAGGATCGCCTGGATTTTTTACCGATGTATGCCATGTGGCGTGTGTATTTACTGCGTAAGAGGTAACAAGATGGGCGTACAGGTCGCTATGGAGCCCACAGTCTCAAAGGACGAGCGTTTTGATTCCTTCTGGACGCAACATGGCGAATGGGTTGAAGAACCCAACCGGCGTCGGGGCGGTGAGAGTGGTGTGCAACGAATAGTTGCCGATGATGGCCAACTGATTTATGTCAAACGACAGGTTGGGCATATCTATCGCAGTTGGCTGCATCCCTTCGGGCGTCCGACGGTGTTGCGCGAGCGTGATGCAATTCAGGGCTTGAGTGGGCTTGATGTAAACGTGCCCAAGCTCATCTTCTGTGGCGCTCAACGTGATAAAAGCCATGAGTGGCGTGCGCTTCTGGTAACTGCGGCCCTGGACGGGTTTGTGGAGATCGAAGACTGGTACGCCGCAGGTGGGCGCGAGCACCATGGCGAGGCGTTGCATGATCAACTGCTTCATGAGTTGGCAGGTAATCTGGCACGTATGCATAAGGGCCGCTGGCAGCACAGTTGCCTTTATATAAAACACGTATTTGTACGCGTTGTCGGCGAGGGTGATAACGCCAAAGCTGAAGTCGCATTGCTTGATCTCGAGAAATGCCGCCGCCGTCTGAGCGCAATGGCTGCCGCACGGCATGATCTCAAGCAGCTACGTCGCCATTCGTCGTTCACTTCCACAGATTGGCAGAAGTTGGTCTATTTTTATCAGGCAGCGTTTGGCAGCGCTATCAAGGGCTTAGACTGATGAAACTAGAACTGGCACGAGGTTTATTTATTCTGGGTGCGCTGGCGGTGACCTCCGCCGCAATGGCCGCCTGGGTACAGCCGGGAACACAGATTTTGAGCGCTCTACACGGCGAAGGGCATTGCCCGCTGCCACGGATCGCAAAAGCTCCCGATTTGGTGAGTCCGAGTCACGACTTGCTTTTATTGATGTTTGGGTTGGCTCAAGGCTCGAGTACCGGGCGCTAGCCATTGGCGTGTGCAGCACCAACTCCAGGGCCCCTTTAATGGGGCCTCGTTGCATCTGGGGTGATGATCTGGGCCGGGTGTCACTTGCAGGCTTTCAGCCTCCTCGCAGGCAGACACCGATCCCACCGCGATAGCATTCCTCCCTCAAGCGCTACTGACGTGCGTCACACCAGATGCAGATGGTTGTCCCAGAGTCCGGCGGGCAGGTCCAAAGGCTTGGCGAGCAGTTCGTTTTGTCGGCAGTCGTAAAAACGGCACCGGCCTTGTCCTGAGGTCACCACAAAGCCATCCGCTACCGCGCCGACACCTGCACAGTCGGGCAGGGCAGCGTCGAGGCGGATTGCGCCGCTGTCCAGATCCCAGATGAAAAACCGATTGCCCCGTGGCGCAGTCAGGGCCACCAGACGCAATTCGCTGTGTACGGCAACGCTGGCCGTGTAATGCCCCATCGAGGCCAGTTGCTGTTCGTTGACCGGAAACGCAACAAACGGCTGGCCTGGACGTTTGATCGCCAGCAGCTCTGACGTCTCATGGATGTCTCCCATGAATTGCTGACCGGAGACGATGGTGCCGTCGCTGGCTATACCCAAGTGCCGAACGCTGTTCATGGACTGCGCAAGGGTCTCCTTGCTCACCAGCGTGCCGTCGCGCCGCATCAACACCAGACTCGGCTGCATGGCGTTCAGATTCATTTCGACGCGGCTTTCCGCTTCAGTCCGAATCCCGCCATTGGCCACCACCAACGTTTCGCCATCGGGCATCCACGACACCTGATGAGGGCCAATACCGTGAGTGGAGATTTCCCCGGTATGCACCAGGCGCTCGTCCACGAATCGATACACGCCGAGCACGCCGCGGCCCGGATCAGTGGTGTCATTCTCGGTGGTGTACAGCCATTCACCGCTATTGTGAATCACTGCATGGCCGTAGAAATGTCGATCGGGCTGCGAATGAATAGTCTGTAACAGGCGTCCATCATTCAGGTCGATCAGATAACTTTCCGTACCCGGCCGACGGGCAACGAACAACGCCAGATTCAGCGTCGGATGATTGATGATGTCGTGGCAGCGCTGGCCAACCCGGGTGGCGAATACTTGTTGACCATCCAGGCGATAACCCACTGCGTAGTGTTGGCCGTCGCCATCATCGCGAGCGGACAGCAACAGCGGGCTTTTGCCTTTTTGTCGAAATAGCGTCCAGCCGCCCAGTGTGCAGGCACTGAGCAGCAAACTTCCGAGTGCCAAAGCCTGGCGTCGCAACATCATCGTTATCTCCCGGTCAGTCGCCGTCGTTGGCGTTGAAGCCCAACTGGATGCCCAGTGCCTTGGCCAGTTCGCCTTCATGCAGACGATGCACGACGTTGAGGCTGTCGTAGAAGGCATTCAACTGCTGACGACCTTCTTCGCTGGCCAGCAAATCGACAAGGGGTGGCTTGAGCTCCGACAGCAATTTACGGCTGGTAGCGTAAGCAGCGTCGATCTTGTCGGCCAGCGGTTTCTGCTCGGCGGGCAACAGACCACGCAAGCCTTTGTTGTCGACCCCGGCCCAGACTGTCTGAGCGCTGGCCAGACTGGCATCCAGGCTGCTCAGGGATGACTGGCTACGCCATGCGTCAGCCTGGAACGGCTGCGGCTGACCTTTGCTCTGACGACCCAGCGGTGTGCCGAGCTTTTTCTTCAGCGTGTCCAGTGCGGTGACTTGTACGCGCAGCAACTCGGCGATGGCCTCATGAGAATCTGCATAACGCTGGTTGGGGAATTTGCTCAATTGCGCGAGCATGCCGTCATTGCTGTTCCAGCTGCTGAGGATCTCTTCGGCGAGGGCTTTCTGGCGCTCACCAATCGCCGTCAGCAACGGGCAATATCGGGCTTTTTGCTCGGCGTTGGCCATGTCGATGGCAGCGTCGAACAGGATGTATTCATAAGCGGACAGGCCTTGGACGACCACACTGGATTTAGCCAGTGCATCGGGGGTGATCTGCGGTTGGGCCGTCACCAGTTGCTCCACCTGACGGCCGACCAGATTTTTCTTGTCCGGCCAGAACTGCACCTGCCACGAACGATTGCCCTCGGCCAGCGGCCCGATCAGCAGTGGCTGCAACTCGGCCCAGGTTTTTTGCGCGTACAGGAAGTCGGCGCGGGCCGTGGCCAGATCGGTCTTGCCTTCGCAGAACGCCAAAGCGCTTGTCGCCAACTTGCGATCAGCGTCAACCCAGCGGCTGTAGGTCGGCAGGATCACTTGTTTGGCAATCGCTGCCGAAGTGACCGCTTGCGGGTCCGAAGGCGCGCAGGCACCCAAGGCGAGCGCGGCAAGGCTGGTGAAGAGCAACTTGGGACGGAACATGTCCGGCTCCTTATAGTTTTTAAATGAAAGAAGTCATAACGAGTTCAGGAACGCCAACAGTGCTGCGCGTTGCTCGGCATCGAACGCCAATACCTGACGCTGCGCAGCCTGGGCTTCGCCGCCGTGCCACAGCACCGCTTCGAGCACATTACGGGCGCGTCCATCGTGTAAAAACTGGGTGTGGCCGCTGACGGTCTGCGTCAGACCTATGCCCCACAGAGGCGGCGTGCGCCATTCGCGTCCGGTCGCCTGAAATTCGGTGCGATTGTCAGCCAACTCGGCGCCCATGTCATGCAATAACAGGTCGCTGTAAGGACGTATTACCTGATTGGCGAGTTCCGGCTCGGCAGCATCATGGCGCGTCTTGAACTGTGGCGTATGGCATTGCTGGCAGCCCGCCTTGTAAAACAGATTCTTGCCGGCCAGTACCTGCGGGTTTTCGATGTTGCGACGGGCAGGCACACCCAGGTTGCGGCTATAGAACAGCACCAGCCGCAGAATGTTGTCGCTGACCTCAGGCTCGCCATCCGGTCCGTTGCCGTTCGGGGCTGCAAGGCAATCGGTCTGCGTGGGCGTGCAATCATCGAAATTGCGCAGGCTGGTGGTCAGCCCCATGTCGCCTGAAAACGCATGCACGTTCTGTTGATTCAGATTGGGCTGTCCGGCCTTCCAGCCAAAACGGCCCATGACGACCGTTTGCTGCTCATCGTCCCAGACCCAGTTAGGCCGACCGGAAATGCCATCGCCGTCCTTATCGTCGGGATCAGCATTGGCCAGAATCGCCGCGTCGGGTATCGCCTCCAGCAGCCCAAGGCCAATCATCGGAGGTGCGACACGCACCGACGCGCGGGTTTCAGGGTGCATCGGGCCATAGCCCAGATGAGTGATGCTCAAGGTCGGCTTGCGCAACTCGACCTCCGTGCCGTCGCGAAACCTGACCGGCATGGGCTCGTATTCGATGCGCACTCGGCCTTCCGGCTCGACGCCGGGCACTGCCATGTCCTGCAACTGCCCGCCGTAGGTAGGCTCGGGTAGCACGCCATTCTTCCTGACCAGTTCTGCTTGCGCCGGATCGTCCGGTATCGACAGGCGCACCAGCATCGACACAGCATTGACGTCATCCGGCTCGGGAGGATGACCTCGGCCGTCCTTGATGTGGCAATTCTGGCAGGCGTTGGTGTTGAACAACGGCCCCAGACCGTCGCGGGCCGTGGTGGTGGAAGGAGCAATCACCCAAGGGCTGCGGAAGAAACTGTTACCCACACTGAAGTCCAGACGCCGCACCGGGGACAGATTCGCCGACGGCATTGAAAACGCATTCACGTCCCGCTTGTTCACCGTCGCCTTGCCACCCGCCAACGCTTCGCCCGGCTCAGCCTGGGTGAAACGCGGGGCGTCATCGCACGCGCTCATCATCAGAGCACTCAGCAACACAACAAACGTACGCAACCGCGTAGCCATAACCATCCTGCAACAAGCCCGAAATCAGGGCGTGCAAGCTTAACAGCCTCGTCCTTTTTGAATAAGAGGGATTATCGTTTGCCTTGGTGGGTGCAATGTGTTGTTACGAATTATCGGTTAGGCTTTTTTACCCGGCCCGACTCTAGAGTCCACTCCTTGCTACCTGTCCGCTGATTCCTGCAGTCGATCCGAGACAAAACATGGTTGGAAAGGACTGCGGCGGCCGCGGGAGATTTGTGAATACCTACATCGAATATTAATTGAAAAAGCCCCGCCAACGCGGGGCTGCTCGACGTTCCTCTACTCTTCAGTTAACGAATATTTTTCTTGGGTGATGAAGTCCGGCTCTTTCCAATTTGGACCTTTGATCGCCCGCCCCCGTTCATCGCGGGCTAGTACGCCATCAATTATGAGTTTTTCATAGGTATTCCATAACTCACCTGTTCCAAGAGCTTCAAATCTATAGGATGTGTAGAGTCTGTCTATTCTAGGCTGTGAAGAAATAGGAGCTAAAGCCGTTAGTACATCTGCTATGGATTCGTTGATGATAATATCTTTGATGTGGTTCATTATTTTTCCTTAAGTGCGCGAGCATAGTCTTGTTTTTCATCAGCGCTGATAGCGTCTTCCGTATAGAGTGGGGTGAGCATTTCGTCGATTCCATAATCCTCAAGCGTAGCAGTGTGGGTATCGTTCCACACAGAACCTTCTTCACTGTCCCTCAACCCAAGAGCCCTATATCGTTCCAACTCTCTAATTTCGTGTGTATAAAACCTTTTATCAATGTCGCTGATAGATATTTCACCGCGCAGGATTTTTTCCAGGCGATCAATCATTATGTTGTTACCGTCCGATGGATCAAATCGCCCTGTATGCAATTTCACCAACTCAATACCCTCTTGGGTAACCGACGCTGTTGTCCAGTCCAGCTTCTGAATCGGGCCTCCAGCTTTGTCGGGATTGTACATACGTCCACTATATTTTCCTTTGGTGGTTGCCCCGTCATATGGAGAGTTCAGCATCACATAGACAGGCTTGATCCCGGATGCTGCCGGGAACCAGATGATGAAGTCATTTAACGTGGGCAGTAATGCAGGGTAGGGCTCAGCCTCAATAACAATGGGTTGCAGAGTGACGCCGGTGTACAGCGGTATTTCCTGGGATATGGCGGGGGTTGTGCTAGATGGGTTTTCGCTCAACGGTGGGTCCGCAGGCGTCCAGGTCAAAGTGATAGGTTGCTGATCCGGGATGGTGCTGAGTATTACTGACTCGTACAAACCTGTTGTTGGGTTTAGCGTTGCAACTCGTACGGGAACCGCCTTGGGTATGTTCGTGCCATCGGCAGTGACCACAGAAATGAATGATCGATTACCTCTAGCTTCACTGGTCAAACGCATTGGCATTTCTACCGTGCCTTGCGCCAAAGCTATACTCTGCAAATCGGTATCTGGCGGGAGCCCCAATTGATCGGCGTCAGTGCCAAAACCGTAACGGATATGGTCGGGAGTTTGGTCCTGCGATTCGTCAGCGGTAGAACTGGAGTACAGCGCTAGCGACAAGAAAGTGGCGATGTACGCACCCGGGCCTGCGACGGCTATTCGGCCCAAAGCAGCAACACCTTCGGCAATAGCCTGAGCCAGAGATGCAGCCCCTTCGCCAGCTAGAACAAGCCCTTGCCCTGCTATCGTGATAACGTTGGCACCAGCGGGCATAGCGATCGTGCCTGCTGAAGTGAAAATGGCCTGTCGAGCTGCTTGTTGCTGCGCCACACGCTGAGCATCTTCTTTTTTTACAAGAAGGGCGTTTTCAGCAGCTTCGGCAGCCACTCGCCGAGCTTCAGCTTCTATCGCGATACGTGCGTCCTCTTCCGCTTGGGCTGCCGCGATTGTCTGGACGAGCGCTGCTGACTTTTGCGTAAGTATTCCAATCTTCTCCTCGAGAATCTTTGCTCGATAGGCTGCTGTAGCTGACGCTTCCCAGCTCTTGTAAACTTCAAGCGGGGGACGTCGACCCGATCTCGTTTGAAAGATATTTACGAAATCTACCGCGCTTTTTTTTATCTCCCTCGCAAGTACATTTCTTCCAAAAAAAGCATGAGCTGCTTGATTGCTTCTATGCAACTCTTCGGTGCTCTGTGTCGTCAAGCTGTCCACAATGGCTTTTTCAGCCCTTGCTCTATCAAGCGTAGAGATGAAATCAGATCCCAGTGCTGCACCGATTTCTGAGTTGATGTCTCCTGGTAATTGCGGCAGATAGGCCGTGTAGGACTGCTCGATGTTTCTTTGAGCTACTGCGACGGTCATTACAACTGCCATGGTAAAGCGCTCAGTCTTGATTCCTTTCTGACTGAAAAATGAGTCGAGTTCCGAGTTGGAGGGTAACTTGCCATCCCATGGTAGTGGCCTGGCCAATATCACTCCTGGAAAAGTCACAGAGGGACTAGGAGCTGTTATCGGCGGATCAGGTGTTATGACAATGGGCGGTAAGGTTATAGTGTTTTGAGGCATGTGCTTATCCTTTAGATTTAGCTAACTTGAGGTTCCATTTCCTGCAGCTAACAAGATCCCGGATAACGTTGTGCGGTACATATATATATCTTTTGGTAAAATATAGCCCCGAGCGGTCCTTATATAGTTAAGCCCTTTCCTCGGCTGCCATGCCTCAATGGCAGGTACCACAATATCCACGGCAAGCCACCAACGTTGTTGGGTGACGAAGCTACCAGTCCCGACTCACGCAGGTGAGTTCGCCCTCATCGAAAGCCATCCACACAGAAAGGGCAATCGTCCGCCCACTAGACCCTGGCAACCCGGAACGGAGCGAGCGTCATTGACGTTGAATTTGCTTTGCCGAATTGAGCCGTAAATACCATTGGCCGCTGGGGCGGCGTCCGGGTGACCGTCCTGGTTTGAGTGGTCAGAGGCCTGGTCCGGACAGAAATTATCGAAAATCGCCCAGACTTTTATTTAGCGGCTTGAACGTCGCGGAACGGGCAAAAACGGCTTTCACGGCTGAGAGCCTGAGGTGCCTCGGCCGGTAAAGATATCGCTTTGAGGATTCAGGACTTTGTCCAGAAGACTTTGGGCATCCGTACTACCTTCAGCCGTGTTGGTTTTGTAGATGAAGTCCTGGTCTATCCAGTCCTGAAGCCTGGTTTCATAGTCGGTGGGGTATTGCGACTGCTCGATGGCTGGCAGCCCTTTGTAGTGATCAAGAACCGAGGTGTAAAAATCAGTCAGCTTGCCTGTCGCGCTGTATTCTGCACTTCCTTGAGCCACGACCTGCTGGCGCCATACACGCTCCTGACGGTATGACTCTAACCAGGCCGACTTTTTCTCGTTGACGGTAAAATCACCGCTTTCGTCATAGGCGATGACAGAAAGCTGATCTCGTGACATGCCGGCGAACGGGTTTTTTCCGCTGCCATTGACGAATTGAGTCGCGCTCTTTGCGCGCTCCATGCGATCGGGATCGTCGCTGTCAGGAATTTCCGCATCGTGCCAAGCTTTATTGGCGTCGTAGCTGCTGCCAACCAGTTGCTCGGTCAGTTGTCCGGCTTTCTCACCCAGTTCTTTGCGGTTGAGACTTTTGTCTCTGGCTTCTGCACGAGCAGAGGCTTCACTCAACTGGCGCGCCAGTGAGGACAGTGAGCTCGTATCGTTTGTATTTCCGACCGTACTCGCCAGCGAGTCGGTCGCTGTCGAGCGCGCTGACAGGCTTTGGCTGACTTGAGTGTCGGACACCTTGATATTCGGGTTCGAGGGAGTGCTGGTGTTGATTGAGCTGACCAAAATCTGATCTCCATATCTTGAAAAATCCAGTTTCACCTCTGTTTATCGGCTACTCTTCCGGGAGCTGAAACGCCTAACGTTTATCAGACGGTGACCGGTCGTGCGGTGAACGGTCGGTTTCCGGAACGGCACAACTGTTGCCCCGACAGCGAGCACCACCATCCGGATGAGGCAGCCACGCCAAATGCGGACGCCAGCGGCAAAAAAGACGATAGCCGACGTCAAGCAGCGGTCTGGTCAACCGCCATGACAACGGCGCAGCCCAGACACCCAGGCCCGCTGCTCGCCAGCTCCAGAGCGTAGCGTCCAGGCCAGTGACCCATGTTCCATCGTCAAACCTGGCGTGCAGCGATGACTCCATTTGCGCAAGCGTGAATCCCACAGATTCTGTATCGAAAGCATCATCACTGATATCAACAAAACAAAGCCGATCAGGTCTGGCGCGTGCACGCAGGATTTTGATTTCTCGGGCGCAGAGTGGGCATTCGCCGTCAAAATAGAGCGTCAGTGGCCACTTTGTTGTCTCGTACATTGATCATGCGTCCCGAATTGGTTTTCCACACAGTATTCCCATACATCCGGGCCGACAATGGGCGCTCCGGCTCGGTAATACCTGGTATCCCGCGCCAGTCAGCTTTCAGAGACAAACCAAAGCCAAAAAAAATGCCAGTCAGCAAAGCCAACTGGCATTTCGGTTCATCCGTTCGAAGCGTTCAACAGCAAACGCTCACACTTCGCTGATCAGAATTCGTGATCGGCGTTGTCCGGGTTCAGGTCGGTGATGCCAAGCTTGCCTGCGGCTTGCTCGATAGCACCGGTCTGCTTGACCAGAGATGCGATGGCGTCGCGAACGATCTGGTTGCCTTCGGTGTTGCCAGCTGCGATCAACTGGTCGAAGTGCTGACCTTTGTTGGCTTGATCAACGATGGCTTGCAGTTTGGACTGAGTGGCGTCCAGGTCTGCGCGCAGGGTGGCGTCGGTGGCTGGATCGGCTTTGGCGACCAGGGATGACAGGCTTGGACCGCTGACTTTGGTGCCGTCTGTACGGGTGTATTCGCCCAGGTAAACGTTGCGGATGCCTTTGCCGTTGTAGAAGTGCGAGTTGTGAGTGTTATCGCTGAAGCAGTCGTGCTCGTCTTCGCTGGAGTTGGCTTCCAGTGCCACTTTCATGCGCTCGCCAGCCAGTTCGCCAAGAGACAGACTGCCCATGCCGAAGAGCATTTTACGCAGGCCGCTTTCGCCGGTTTCGGCTTCCAGGCTGGCGCGATAGTTGTCGGCAACACCTGGCTTCCAGTTGTTGACCATTTCTTCCAGATCGCTGACCAGCAAGTCAGTCACGGCGGTCAGGTAAGCGCGACGACGATCGTTGTGGCCGCCGGTACCACCCGCGCCTTCGATGTAATCAGAGGCTGGACGCTCGCCAGCGCCTGCTTCATTACCGTGCAGGTCCTGGCCCCATAGCAGGAATTCGATGGCGTGGTAGCCGGTTGCAACGTTGGCTTCGGAACCGCCCAACTCGTTCAGGCTGGCCAGTTTCTCAGGCGTGATTTCCTTCACGTCGACCTTGTCTTCGCCGACCTGAACTTCGGTGTTGGCGATGATGTTGGCGGTTGCACCCGGGTTGCCCAGCGCGTGTTGGTAGTCCTTGGCAACGTAGTCGATCAGGCCTTCATCCAGGGGCCAGGCGTTAACCTGACCTTCCCAGTCGTCGATGATCGTGTTGCCGAAGCGGAATACTTCGGTCTGCATGTACGGCACGCGAGCGGCAACCCAGGCGTCGCGCGCAGCCTTGAGGGTTTTGTCGTTCGGGGTGGCGAGGAATTCGTTGATCGCGGTGCGCAGGTTTTTGGCGCCTGCTTCAGCGTCGCTGAAGGCCGCGTAAACCATGTTGGAGTAGTTGGCGACTACGGCCTTGGCAGCAGCGTCACTGGTTTGCGCAGCCGGTGCCGGAGCAGCCGCTTCAGGCGCGGGTGCAGCAGCCGGCGCTGGAGCCGGTGCGGAAGCGGTGGCGGGTGCAGCCGCTTTTTTCTCATCGCCGCAACCGGCGAGGGAAATAGCGATGGCCAGCAGACTAGCGGTTGCCAATGGCATACGAATCATGACGGAATCCTGCGTCTAGAGGGTTCAAGGCGCCAGGCGCCCAAAAAAAAGCTGCGACATAATGCGAAAGATTTGCATTCGGTGTAAAGGCCTATTGCCTTTGGGGGAAGATGAGCTGGAGTGTGGTTGTAACAAGGAGTGTCAAATGTTTCGCAATCCCGTAGGACCGGCTTCAGCCGGGAGGGCTCTGGCGCAATCGCCAGATATCCTTCGCCAAACATCCTGACCTCCCGGCTAAAGCCGGTCCTACGAGTCACTGCTCGGCAGTTAAATCTACGAAACCTCCGCATTACTGCGTTGTGCCTGTCTCAGATAAGCCAGCAACTCCCGCGCCGGGAGCGGTTTGCTGTACAGGTAGCCCTGACCTTCATGGCAACCTTCGGAAATAATGTAAGCCTCCTGCTCGGTGGTCTCCACGCCTTCGGCGATGACCTGCATACCGAGACTTTTGCCCAACTGAATAATGGCGCGCACGATGGTCGCGTCGTCATCATCATCGATAAGGTCTTGCACGAAGCTCTTGTCGATCTTGATCTTGTCCAGCGGAAGGCTCTTGAGGTAACTCAGGGACGAATAGCCGGTCCCGAAGTCGTCAATGGCGATCAAGGCGCCAGAGCGGCGCAGGCTGAGCAGATGCTGCGCGGCGGTTGTAATGTCTTCCATCAAGCCGGTTTCGGTGACTTCCAGTTCCAGGCTGCGCGGCGGCAGACGGTAGATCTGCATCAGGTTGTTGACCACCCTTGGCAACTCGGTGTGGTGCAACTGGACGGTCGAAAGGTTGACCGCCATGCGCAGATCCGTGAACCCCTGATCGTGCCATTCGCGCAACTGACGGCAGGCCTGGTCCAGCACCCATTCACCAATCGTAATGATTGAGCCGTTCTGTTCAGCCAGCGGGATGAATTGGTCTGGCGGCACAAGGCCGTGTTCCGGGTGCTGCCAACGGATCAGGGCCTCTACGCCGACCACGCGATTCTCGCGATAGCTGATCTGCGGTTGATAGACCAGAAACAGCTGATTGCGGGGCAGGGCTTCGCGCAGGTCTTTTTCCAGCTCCCGGCGGCGACGCATTTCGCAGTCCACACTGGCGATATAAAACTGGTATCGGTTACGCGAGCGCGACTTGGCCAGCGTCATGGTCTGTTCTGCTTTTTGCAGCAGCTTTTCAGTGCTGTCACCGTCTTCCGGGAACAGTGTGATGCCAATGGTGGCGCGCAGCCGAATTTCCTGATCGCCCAGGGCAAACGGCGCTTCCAGATCATCAAGGATGTTCTGCGCCAACTCTGCGGCTTCATAGGGTTGTTCAATATCAGCCTGCACCATCGCGAACTGGTCGCCGCCCAGGCGCGCCAGTGCGCCAAGCCGACCGCTGTGACCGCGCAGACGATCTGCCAGCGCGAGCAATAATTGGTCGCCCGTCTGGTAGCTGAATTGTTCGTTGATGCTCTTGAAGTCATCCAGCCCGACACACAGCACTGCAACTCGACGTTGAAGACGTCCGGCATCGACCAGAATCTTGTCCAGTTGCTGTTGCAGTTGCTGGCGGTTGGGCAGGCCGGTGAGGAAGTCATACTGAGCCATGCGCAGCAGGCTGATTTCGGCTTCATGGCGCAAGTGCGTATTGCGCTCGATGGAAGCCAGCAACTGGTTGGCAGTGTTGACCCAGATGCCCAGTTCGTTTTTCTCATGGCCCTTGAGCAGGGGCAGTTGATGTTCACTGGGGCGATCGGGGTTGATGTTGGTCAGGTGTTCGATGATGCGCGACAGCGGTTTGGTCAGTAGCCAGTGATAAACCAGATACAGAACAAGGCCCATCGCCAGTGCGCGTAGCACCCCGGAGATGAAAATAATCACTGCATTGATGATGAATCCTTCACCGTAAGTGGCTGTGTCCATCGTAATGCGCAAGTCGCCGTAGTACTCGCTGTAAGGACTGCGGCCGACCAATTGAGTGGTGAAGCTGCGCTCCTTGCCAAGGATCAGATCGGTCAGCCAGCGCGTCGACGTGGATTTCAGCGGGCGCTCTTTTTCGGCGAGCAAGGTTTCATTCGGATGGCCAATGGATGCCAGCCGCACCGCATTGTCCTGAAACAGGCCTTCGATGACTTGCATGCCCATTTCCCGGTCCAGGCTGTATACAGCCTGAGTCGACGGGTCGCGGAACATATCCAGAATTCGTTCAGCATCGCTGGCCACGGCCTGTCGCGTCTTGTACGCGTCATAGACGATCTGCGCACAACTCAGCACAACGCCCACGACTAATGCCGAGAGCAGCACCACGCGCAGAAGCTTTACTGACAGGCTGTTTTTGAGTTCCAGCTTCAAATGGCTATTCCTTAATCCGTGCCGGGTGCGTCAAGCCTTTGCAACCATCAAAAAACAGTCGAACCAGAACGAGATCGCCAGATGGCGACTTTGCTCATCATTACCTGCTCTTGCTCCATCCTGACCTCATCGTAAAGTCAGGCATTCTCACTGTGTCGGACAAAAACCTTTAAAACTTGAACGAAATCGTAAAAACCCAAGCGGATGATATTAGTCCGCTATCGTCGGCTGACAAGACATTAAGCACATTTCATGGACGAAAAAAAACCCGGCAGTGCCGGGTTTTTTTACTGGATCTGAAATCAGGCAGCGAATTGCTTCGCTACGAAGTCCCAGTTAACCAGGTTCCAGAATGCTTCAACGTACTTCGGACGCAGGTTGCGGTAGTCGATGTAGTAGGCGTGCTCCCACACATCGCAGGTCAGCAGCGGGATGTCGCCGCTGGTGATCGGGTTGCCTGCGCCGATGGTGCTGGCCAGAGCCAGGGAACCGTCAGGTTTTTTCACCAACCAGCCCCAGCCGGAACCGAAGGTGCCGATGGAGGTTTTGCTGAATTCTTCTTTGAACTTGTCGAACGAGCCGAAAGCCGCGTTGATAGCGTCAGCCAGTGCGCCAGTAGGTTCGCCACCAGCGTTTGGCGCCAGGCAGTTCCAGTAGAACGTGTGGTTCCAGACTTGAGCGGCGTTGTTGAAAATGCCACCCGAAGAAGTCTTGATGATTTCTTCCAGGGTTTTGCCTTCGAACTCGGTGCCTGGCACCAGGTTGTTCAGGTTCACCACGTAGGTGTTGTGGTGCTTGTCGTGGTGATATTCCAGTGTCTCTGCGGAAATGTGCGGTACCAGAGCATCTTTGGCGTACGGCAGCGGCGGCAATTCAAAAGCCATGGTTTATCTCCTAATCAGGTCAGTTGCGGTGAGCGCAAGGCCGATCACGGGCGGCCAGACAGAACATGCACCGGCGAGTTTGTACTCTTTGCGGCGCAGGGTCAGGATCATAGCACCGGGTCTGCCCGTTAACCACGCAACAACTGTGTGGGATAGAGGTTCCAGAGGTTTTGACTAATGGGAACGATCTCCTGAGTAAGATCGTTTTTTTCTTCGACACCGCGCTGTTGCGCTGCAAACACGACCTTGTGGGAGCGGTGCTTGCCCGCGATACATGTGTCGCCGCTCGCAGGCAAACCGTGTTGTCGTTTATCGTGAGCAAGCTCGGCTCCCACAGATTTTTGTATTAAGTGTTCTGGATTTACGCAGCCCTGATCAACTGCACCGCAACACTGAACATCATCACCGCGACCATCAGGTCAAGCAGTCGCCAGGTGGCGGGACGCGCCAGCCATGGAGCCAGCCATGCCGCACCGAGCGCCAGGGTGCTGAACCACAACAGTGACGCACTGGCTGCGCCCACCACATAAGCCTCCGGCACACTTTGCTGAGCGCCAAGGGAGCCGACCAGCAAAACCGTATCGAGATAAACATGGGGGTTGAGCAGGGTCACTGCCAGGGCGCTCAGCAGGACTGCCCGGCGCGAGCGCAGGCCAACGACTTCACTCTTTTCCAGGCTCTGGCTGGAGCAGGCCCGGCGCAATGCAAGGCTGCCGTACCAGAGTAAGAACACGACGCCGCCCCAGCGGGCGACCGCCAGCAAGGTCGGGTTTTGCGCCAGCAGATTGGCCAAGCCAAATACACCGGCTGCAATCAGGATCGCATCGCAGACAATACACACCATCGCTACCGGCAAATGATGTTCACGCCGCAGGCTCTGCGCCAGAACAAAAGCATTCTGAGTACCGATTGCCATGATCAAACCGCCCGCCACCAACAGCCCGTTGAGATAACTTTGCCACATGAAAAATAGGCTCCACACACAGAGTAATCTGCCTGTTCGACAGGTTTGTGTGGCGATTGTGGGGGCCAACGCTGTATAAGAAAAACCAATCCTGCTGATCGCCCATTAGGAAAACTGATGTTTGACTACAAACTGCTTTCAGCGCTGGCAGCCGTGATCGAACAAGCCGGTTTTGAGCGCGCAGCTCAAGTACTGGGTTTGTCTCAGTCAGCGGTGTCCCAGCGGATAAAACTGCTGGAGGCGCGCGTGGGGCAGCCGGTTCTGGTTCGCGCCACGCCGCCGAGCCCGACTGAGATTGGGCGTCGTCTGCTCAACCATGTGCAGCAAGTGCGGCTGCTGGAGCGTGATCTGCAAAGTCAGGTGCCCGCTCTGGACGAAGAGGGCATGCCGGAGCGCCTGCGTATCGCGTTGAATGCCGACAGTCTGGCGACGTGGTGGGCCGATGCGATTGGCGACTTTTGCGCGCAGAACAATCTGTTGCTGGATCTGGTCGTCGAAGATCAGGACGTGGGCCTCAAGCGCATGCGTGCAGGCGATGTTGCGGCCTGTTTGTGTGCCAGCGAACGGCCGGTTGCCGGGGCCCGTAGTCTGTTATTGGGCGCGATGCGCTACCGTGGCCTCGCCAGTCCGGCATTCATCGCCCGCCACTTTTCCGAAGGTTTCGAGGCGAAAAAACTCGCCCGCGTCCCAGCACTGGTGTTCGGCCCGGATGATTTTTTGCAGCACCGCTATCTGGCTTCACTAGGGATCGAGGGCGGGTTCGAGCATCATGTGTGCCCATCGGCCGAAGGCTTTTTACGCATGACCGAAGCGGGAGTGGCCTGGGGGCTGGTTCCGGAAATACAGGTACGCGAACAACTGCTGCGCGGCTCGTTGGTGGAGTTTGCAGCAGACAAACCGGTGGACGTGCCGTTGTACTGGCATCATTGGCGCAATGGCGGGCAGTTGTTGACCCGATTGACGGAGCATCTGGCGCAGCAGGCAGGGCAGTGGCTGGTGCCGCTGCAGACGAAGTGAGCGTCAATCAGTGCTTTTGTAGGAGTTGCCGAAGGCTACGAATGGCAGTGTGTCAGGACAAATGCTTTCGTAGCCTTCGGCAGCTCCTACAAGTATCACCATCAATCAGGTGGCAATACATTGTTCAGCAAGCGCAAAACGAAATTCTAACGGAGCGGTAAATGAAGATTCTGGTCACCGGCGCAAGCGGCTTTATTGGCGGACGCTTTGCGCGGTTCGCCCTGGAGCAGGGCTTTAGCGTGCGGGTCAATGGCCGACGTGCCGAAGGTGTTGCGCATCTGGTCAAGCGCGGCGCTGAGTTCATCCAGGGTGACTTGATCAATCCTGACCTGGTCCGAGTGCTGTGTGACGACGTTGACGCTGTCGTGCATTGCGCCGGTTCAGTGGGCGTTTGGGGGCGCAAGCAGGATTTCTTGCAGGGTAACGTGCAGGTCACCGAAAACATCGTTGAGGCCTGTCTGAAACAAAGGGTCAGAAGGCTGGTCCATTTGTCGTCGCCTTCAATCTACTTCGATGGCCACTCGCATCTGGACCTTAAAGAGGAACAGGTGCCCAAGCGCTTCAACAATCACTACGCCGCCAGCAAATACCTGGCTGAGCAGAAGGTGTTCGGCGCGGAAGAGTTCGGACTGGAAGTGATCGCCCTGCGCCCGCGTTTCGTGACAGGAGCGGGCGACACCAGCATCTTCCCGCGGCTGCTGCACATGCAGCGCAAGAAGCGTCTGTCGATTGTCGGCAATGGTTTGAACAAGGTGGATTTCACCAGTGTGCACAACCTCAACCAGGCCCTGATCAGCAGTCTGCTGGCTGACAGGTCGGCGCTGGGTAAGGCCTACAACATCAGCAACGGAACGCCGGTGCCGGTCTGGGATGCCGTGAACTACGTGATGCGTCGCATGCAATTGCCGCAGGTCACGCGGTACCGATCTGTTGGCCTTGCTTACTCGGCCGCCGCGCTCAACGAAGCGGCGTGCATGCTCTGGCCGGGTCGCCCGGAGCCAACCTTGTCGCGGTTGGGCGTGCAGGTCATGAGCAAGGATTTCACCCTGGATATCAGCCGCGCCCGGCATTATCTGGACTACGACCCGCAAGTCAGCCTGTGGGCGGCGCTGGATGAGTTTTGCGACTGGTGGCAAACGCAACAAAGCAGGTGAGCACTTTAGGCTGCGGCCTCAGCGGTTATACTCGCGAACTTCAAGCAGTTTTCATCACGGTTCTACACAGGGTTACTCATGCGTAACGATCCTTACGACGACGTCGATGACGTTCCGAATCTCAGCGCCAAGGACGATGACGACGATTTCGCGCCGACTACTGCGGCACGCAAACGCACAACGGTGTATTCCCGGGATACACCTGTGGTGAAAGTAAAAGGGCCGAGCACCGGACCGCTTTGGGCCCTGGTGGGCGCGTTGTTCATTGCCTTCTGCGGGCTGGGCTGGTGGAGCTTTCAGCAGATATCCCTGATGGAGCAGCAACTGGTGGCGACTCAGGAAAGCTTCGCACGCATCAGTGAAGAAGCTGCCGGCCGTTTACAGGACATCTCCGGCAAGGTCGTTGCGACTGAATCGGTGGTGGTCGACGGGGTGGCGCTCAAGCAACGCATCAAGCTGATCGAAGACCAGTTGGCTGATCAGGACAAGCAGCAGGAAGGCGCAACCGGACAGCAGAGCCAGTTGCAGCAGCGCCTGGAGCAGATTACGACTCAGGCGACGCAGCTACAGACGAGTAATGCGCAACTGCAGGAACAGCTTAAAACCGTTACTACTGAGCTGGCGGCGGTGAAGGCTTCGATTCCGGATCATAAAGCGGCTCAAGGTGATCTGGAAAAAGTTGACACCCAACTGAAAAGCCTCAGCACCGATGTTGCCGCACTGAAGAAACAGGGCAATCCGGCAGCGACCATCGAGCGTCTTGAGCAGGATCTGATCGTGCTCAAAAGCGAACAGGAAAACCGTCCGGCTCCAGCAGCCAGCAACAACACGGCTGAATTCGATGCTTTCCGTGCGCAGATGACCCGCAACATCAACACGCTGCAGAGCCAGATTCAGAATCTGTCCCAGCAGGTGAATGCGCGCCGGTAACAGTCATATCCCCCGGTAGGAGCGAACTTGTTCGCGAGGCGATCTTCCTGAGTGTTCAGGTCCAAAGCCTCGCCAACAAGTTGCCTCCTGCAGATGTATTACAACGCCGGGTAATCGATATAACCTACTGGCCCTTGGGCGTAGAACGTTTCCGGATGGGGGGTGTTCAGCGGTGCATCCTGCTTCAAGCGCGCTGGCAGGTCAGGGTTGGCAATGAACGGCACGCCGAACGCCACCGCATCCGCTGAGCCGTTGGCCAGCCATGTGTTAGCGCTGTCCTTGGTGAATTTCTCGTTCGCGATGTAAGCCCCGCCGAAAGCCTTTTTCAATTGCGGACCAATGCTGTCGCCAGCCTCACGCTCGCGAGAGCATATGAACGCGATGCCACGTTTACCCATCTCGGCTGCCACGTAGCCGAAAGTCTCGGCCAGATTGTCGTCACCCATGTCATGGGAGTCGGCGCGCGGTGCCAGATGCAGGCCCACACGACCCGCGCCCCATACTTCAATCGCCGCATCGACCACTTCCAGCATCAGGCGTGCACGGTTTTCCAGAGAGCCGCCGTATTGGTCAGTACGCTGGTTGGTGCTGCTTTGCAGGAACTGATCCAGCAGATAACCGTTGGCACCGTGGATTTCCACGCCATCAAAGCCAGCGGCCTTGGCGTTTTCTGCGCCGGTACGATAGGCCTCTACCACGTCAGCGATTTCTGCCAGTTCCAGCGCGCGCGGCGTGACGTAGTCAGACAGCGGACGAACCAGGCTGACATGGCCTTCAGGTTTGATTGCGCTTGGCGCAACCGGGGTTTCACCGTTCAGGTACGACGGGTGAGAAATACGTCCGACGTGCCACAGTTGCAGAACGATCTTGCCGCCTGCACCGTGAACGGCCTTGGTGATGTTGCTCCAGCCACGGACCTGATCGCTGGACCAGATGCCCGGAGTATCCGGATAGCCGACGCCCATTGGCGTGACTGAAGTGGCTTCGCTGATGATCAGACCTGCCGATGCACGCTGTACGTAATACTCGGCCATCATCGCGTTCGGCACACGGCCTTCATCGGCGCGGCAGCGGGTCAGCGGTGCCATGATGATGCGGTTGGCGAGTTGCAGGTCGCCCATGGTGATCGGGTCAAAGATAGTGGTCATGTGTAAGTCCTCATGAATTGATCAATCAGTGGGTAGCGGGAGCCAGCTCGGCGTTGCCGCCCTGGCGGAAAGTAATCAAGGTCACGATCAGCGCGAGTATCGCCAGTGCGCCAGCCGCCAAAGGCACGCTGGTCAGGCCCAGGCCATGGGCGATAACGCTGCCGCCGACCCAGGCGCCCAGTGCGTTGCCGACGTTGAACGCTCCGATGTTCAGGGTCGACACCAGATTTGGCGCGGCCTTGCCGAAGGTCACGACGTTGATCTGCAAGGCAGGTACGGCAGCGAACGCGGCGGTGGCCCAGAGGAACAAGGTGATTTCGGTCGGAATCAGCGCGGCGCTGGTCCAGCTCAAGGTGGTGGAGATCACGGCCATGGCAATGAACACGCCAATCAGCGTCGCGGCCAGACGACGGTCAGCCAGCTTGCCGCCGATCACGTTGCCCACGGTCAGGCCCAGGCCGATCAGCAGCAGGGTCCAGGTAATGCCGTTTGGCGATACACCGGTCACTTCGCCCAGCAATGGCGCGACGTAAGTGAACAGGGTGAACATCGAGGCCGAAAACAGCGCGGTCATGCTCAGCGATAGCCAGATGCCTGCGCCTTTGAGCGAGGCGAGCTCGGCGCGCATGTCGAGTTTCAGCTCTTCGCGGTTGGTCGGCAGGAAGCGGATCAGGCCGATCAATGCAATCACACCGATGACGGTGACGGCCCAGAAGGTCGAGCGCCAGCCAGCGTACTGGCCCAGCGCAGTGCCCAACGGCACGCCGAGCACGTTGGCCAGGGTCAGCCCCGTGAACATCAATGCAACGGCCGAAGCGCGACGATTGGCAGGCACCAGGCCTGCAGCAACCACCGAGCCGATACCGAAGAAGGCACCGTGGCACAGCGCAGTCACGACACGGGCGAACATCAGCACGTTGTAATCGGCGGCGATGGCGCACAGCAGATTACCGACGATGAAGATGCCCATCAGCGTGACCAGCGCAGCCTTGCGCGGCAGCCTGGCGGTGGCCATGGCCATGAACGGCGCACCGATCGCGACGCCCAGCGCGTAGCCGGTTACCAGCCAGCCCGCACCGGGAATGGAAACCCCCAGATCGGCAGCGACTTCGGGCAGCAAGCCCATGATGACGAACTCGGTGGTCCCGATGGCGAAGGCGCTGAGCGCCAGAATAAACAGTGAAAGAGGCACTGGGCGTCTCCTGTTAATAAAGGTTTCGTTAATCCTGTAGGAGCTGCCGAAGGCTGCGATTCTCGGTGGTTCAGACAGAAAGCTTTCGCAGCCTTCGGCAGCTCCTACAGGGAATTTTTTCCATCGAAATAGATTCAGGACGGCGGACCCAACTCCAGCACTAGCGCTTCGACAAAGGCCGCAATCACCTCTTCGTTGCGCTTGAAAAAGCTCCATTGCCCTACCTTCTTGCTGGTGATCAGGCCAGCGCGTTGCAGGGTGGCCAGGTGGGCAGAAACCGTGGATTGCGAAAGCCCGGTGCGCTGATCGATCTGACCCGCGCAAACACCGTTTTCCGTCGAGTGGGTCTGGTCCGGAAAACAACTGTGCGGGTCCTTCAGCCAGACAAGAATCTCCCGGCGAACAGGGTGGGCCAGGGCTTTTATTATTTCGTCGAGGTCGATAGGCATGTCGTTCTCAATATGGGTTTAACGCTATATCGCGATGGGGCGAACTTTATATTTGTATTTCGCGATATACAAATATGATTTTCTACTGAGAATAGTGAGAAACGCTATATCGGGTTATATCGATATAGGCGGGAGGCTCAATTCGGCGTACGCTGGGCGCCATGAACTATCTCGCACATCTGCATCTGGGCGGCCAACGTCCGGCACAACTTCTTGGCAGTCTGTATGGCGATTTCGTCAAAGGTCCTGTGGCTGGACGCTTCCCGGATGAGCTGGCGCAGGCTATCCAGTTGCATCGCAGCATTGACGCATTCACTGACAGTCACCTGCTGATCAAGCAATCGATTGCCCGCTTTCCGGCCGAGCGGAGACGTTACGCGGGCATTGTACTGGACGTGTTTTTTGATCATTGCCTGGCCCGGGACTGGGCGCATTACGCTGAGGTGCCGCTCTCGGCATTCACTCGCACGGTCTACGGCGTGTTGGCCGCAGAGCCAGAGTTGCCCGAGCGACTGGCGCGGATTGCGCCGCATATGGCCGCTCACGACTGGCTGGGTTCATATCGGGAATTTGCCGTGCTGGAGCAAGTACTGGCGGGGATTTCGCGTCGTTTGTCACGGCCACAAGGGTTGGCAGGTGCCATGCAGGAACTGCGTGACCTCTACCAACCCTTGAGCGCGGACTTTGCCGAGTTCTATCCGATCTTGCAGGATTTCTCTCAGGCCGCCCTGGCCGAGCGCGGGCTCTCGGCGGTCTGAGCGTCAGACACTGCTTCGGCGCCTTTGGTAACCAAAAGCTCAGCCGCGGCGGGCGGCTCGCCAAACAGCGCGATCTGCACCGCTTGCTGAGCCTGATATGCCAAAGCTGCGCGCTCCTTGCCCTCGGTGGCGATCGGCGTCAGCAACTGGATATGCACATCGCCTTGTTCGTTGGCGAACAGCCGACGCAAGTGCGACAGCAGATCGTCATCGCCAATGAAGGGCGCGATAGGGTCTGGCTTGCCATTGCGCGAATAGTGGATCGCCACCGGTTGCAGCAACACCCCGCTATCAATCGCACTGGACATCAGGCGACCATGAAACGTACGCAGGCCAGTACCGTCAGTGGTGGTGCCTTCAGGGAAAATCACCAGCGCATTGTTCTGCTGCAAGTGATTGCCCATCTGCTTCTGAATCAGCTTGCTGTCACCCGAACCGCGACGGATGAACAGCGTGCCCGCTTTCAGCGCCAGCCAACCCGCCACGGGCCAGGTGCGTACCTCGGCCTTGGACAGAAACGACAGCGGGGCCAACATGCCCAGCAGCGGAATGTCGGTCCAGGACACGTGATTGCTGACCCAGAGCATCGGCTGACGTGGAAGCTCGCCGCTGACGGTCACCCGAAACGGCAGGGCAGCTGTCAGGCGCGCCATGAACCATCGGCTCCAGCGCTGACGCCGGGCCATGGAATTGCCGATTTTCATGCGCTCCATACAGGCGAACGTGCCGGCAATGGTCAGCCCCAACGCAATCACCAGCAGCACCCGTGCGACTCGGGCGTAGCTACGCAAGCGGCTCATTACACTGCTGCCTTGAAGTGGCGGGCGTAACGCGGGCACAGTTCGTCACGTTTGAGCAGGATGAATACGTCAGCGACCTGAAAGTCTTCGTCCCAGCACGGCTCGCCGCAGATCTTGGCACCCAGGCGCATGTAGGCTTTGAGCAGGGGCGGCATTTCGCAGATCACGTTGTTGGGCAGATCCAGGGCTGGCAGCGGATTTTTCGGCTCGGCGCGCAGGTTTTGCGTACACAGATACCGTTCGCGCAGGCGTTGCATGATCGCGTGGGCCTGAATGCCGCCGTCCTGCATCGGGATGCTCGCGCAGCCCATCAGGTAGCTGTAGGCACCTTCGTTGAGGATCTCGGCCAACTCGCTCCACAGTACCGCGATGGTGCCGCCGTTGCGGTAGTCCGGGTCCACGCAGGTACGGCCCAATTCAAGGATCGGACCTTGCAGATGGCCAAGGCCATGCAGGGCGAATTCTTCTTCGCTGTAGAAGCGGCCGATGGTGTTGGCGGCCTTGTGGTCCAGCAAGCGCGTGGTAGCGACCAGCTTGCCGGTGTTAAGGTCACGCACGCCGATGTGCGAGCAGTGCACATCGTAATCGTCCATATCCAGGCCTTGGTCAGCGCCTTTGAGTTTTGCGTTGAATTCACCACTGAACACACTGAAGCGCAGGGCCTGTGCTTCCTGCAAGGCGTTGCTGCCGGTCAGGCGTTCTGCCTGTAGGCGGCGGTCGGATGCTGTGTCGCGAATACGGGCGATCTGAGTCATGCGAAGTCTCCGTTAGCCTGCCCTGCAAGTGCGGGCGATGGCTGTAATGGCCTGGCGCTGCTTTACAAACTCAGGCTAAGGAGAGGCGATGTCATGACCATGAAGGTTTGGTGATGGTTGTGTGACGGGTGCCTCGGTAGGAGCGAACTTGTTCGCGAGGCGTCAGACCTGACTCACCGCGTGAACCCCTCTCGCCAACAAGTTGGCTCCTACCTGGAAATCTGCTCTGTCTGACTGCCTCGGTAGGAGCGAACTTGTTCGCGAGGCGTCAGACCTGACTCACCGCGTAAACCCCTCTCGCCAACAAGTTGGCTCCTACCTG
>NZ_JACONW010000079.1 GCF_014357575.1 Pseudomonas folii
CCACATGGCTCTTTATTGCCACACGACAGCGCGGTGTCTGATGGCCTACGCTCTTGGTAACCCCTTCTTACAAACCCCATTCCTGCACACCTTGAAACACTCCGCTATCATGCGCGGACTTTTGCGACTCGAGACTGCCATGCGCCGTTTGCTCTGCCTGTTGCTGTTGATCCTTGCCCTCCCCGCTACTGGCGCAGGCCTGCTGGACAGCCGCCCGAATGCCACGCTGGGTGGCGCGGCGCTGGATAACAGCAAAGACTTCCTGCCTGTCCGTCAGGCATTCCAGTTGAATCTGATCGACACCACTGCCGAGTCGATCAAGCTGCGTTTCGTCGCCACCGACGGCTATTACCTGTATCGCCATCGTTTTCAGTTCCGTACCGAACCCGCTGACATCGGCCTGGGCGCTGCGCAGTTGCCGGATGGCGAGAAGAAGCACGACGAATATTTCGGCGACGTTGAGGTTTACCACGGCATCCTCGACATCGACCTGCCACGCAAACCGGGCGATAACCGGCCGTTCACGCTGGTGGTGACCTATCAAGGCTGCGCCGACAAAGGCCTGTGTTACCCGCCTGAAACCGAGCGACTGAGTATCGGTGACCCCGCCGTCGCCGCTGACAGCACCGTAACGGCCCAGTCATCCACCACAGCCTGGAGCTGGAAAGAACTGGCCTTGTTCTTCCTCGCAGGTATCGGCCTGACCTTTACCCCGTGCGTATTGCCCATGCTGCCGATTCTGTCCGGCGTGGTATTGCGTGGTCAGGTGGGTGGGCTGCGCGGCTTGAGCCTGTCGCTGGCTTACGTGTTGCCGATGGCAATCAGTTTTGCGGTCCTTGGCGCATTGATGGGCATGTTCGGCGCGGGCCTTAATTTACAGGCGCGGCTGCAATCGGCCTGGGTGCTGGTGCCGTTTTCGCTGTTCTTCGTGATTTTTGCGGTGGCAATGTTCGGCGCTTTCGAACTGCGTCTGCCGCAAGCCCTCAGTAATCGACTGGATCGTATTGCAGGCAAGACCGAAGGCGGCTCGTTGTGGGGCGCGGCGGTGCTGGGTGTGGTTTCCAGCCTGCTGGTTTCGCCTTGTGTGTCTGCACCACTGGCCGGTGCGCTCCTTTATATAAGCGCCAGCGGCGACGCGCTGGGCGGTGCGTTGAAGCTGTTCGCGCTGGGCCTGGGCATGGGCGCTCCGCTGCTGCTGGTGGCAACAGGCGGCGCGACATGGCTACCGAAAAGCGGCCCATGGTTGGTGACGGTCAAGAACGCTATCGGCGTGCTGTTGCTGGGTCTGGCTATCGCCTTGCTCAGTCGCGTACTGCCAGGCCAGATCACCTTGTTGCTGACCGGCCTGCTGGCGGCTGGCGTAGCGGTGTTTTTGGGCACGCTGGAGTTTGGTCCGAAAAACACTCGCCAACGGCTGGCGCAACTATTGGGGCTTTTTTTACTGGTCTATGCGCTGACCTGCTGGTTCGGCGCGTGGAGCGGCCAGACCGATCCAACCCGCCCACTTGGCCGACCACAAGCTGCACTGAGCAACAATGGCACAGCGACCGCTAATACGTCCGACTGGCAGACAATCACCAGCGCAGCGGAACTGGACCGGGTGCTGAGCGAAGCAAAAAATTCAGGTCAGCCGTTGATGCTCGATTGGTACGCGGACTGGTGTATCAGTTGCAAGGTCATCGAGCATGAAGTCTTGCCGGATCCCGATGTGATCACCCAGCTCGAAGGCTATCGCCTGATTCGTTTTGACATGACTGACAGCAATGCCGAGCAACGCGCCTTGCTGGATCGATACAAGCTGTTTGGCCCGCCTGCCCTGCTGATCTTCGGCAAAAATGGTGAGGAGCGCAGCGATGTTCGCGTCGTCGGCGAAATCGACGCAAAAGGCCTTGTAGAGCGCCTGATTAGAGCAAATGACCAAATTTAATCGTTGAGTCACAAACTTTTCGCGAACTTCGGTAATCGTGCGAGCTATTGCAGTTAACTGGACAGTACATGGATGTTTGCGGCATAGTCGCCGGGCTTTGATGCTCGTAACCATAACAAGGATCATCCGATGGCGACTCTTCTGGTACTGCATGGCCCCAACCTGAACCTGCTTGGAACCCGCGAGCCGGGGATCTACGGCGCAGTCACTCTGCCCCAGATCAATCAGGACCTGGAAAAAAGGGCGCGTGAAGCCGGCCATCATCTGATGTATCTGCAAAGCAATGCCGAGTACGAATTGATTGATCGTATCCATGCCGCGCGTGATGAAGGTGTGGATTTCATTGTGATCAATCCAGCCGCTTTTACGCACACGAGTGTTGCAATACGTGACGCGTTGCTGGGAGTGAGCATCCCATTCATCGAAGTGCACCTCTCGAACGTGCACAAACGTGAAGCCTTCCGTCATCACTCCTACTTTTCAGATGTTGCGGTAGGTGTGATTTGCGGCCTTGGCGCCAGCGGATACCGAATGGCCCTTGAAGCCGCCCTGGAACAATTGGCCGTCAGTTCGAAGCCATGACCGCACAGCCACAGGCTGCGCTGCATGACCCGAACCACTAACAACTTTTACCCCTGACCGACCCTTGGGAGTTGATGATTAATGGATATCCGTAAAGTCAAGAAACTGATCGAACTGCTGGAAGAGTCTGGCATCGACGAACTGGAGATTCGTGAAGGCGAAGAATCCGTACGGATCAGCCGTCACAGCAAGACTCCAGCACAACCGTACTACGCGCCTGCTCCGGTAGCCGCGCCAGTTGCAGCGCCTGCTGCTCCGGTTGCTGCCGCTGCTGAAGCACCTTCGGCACCGAAACTGAACGGCACCGTTGTCAAATCGCCAATGGTAGGTACGTTCTACCGCACTCCAGCACCTGGCTCGCCAGCGTTCGTTGAAGTCGGCAAGACGGTCAAGAAAGGCGACACCATCTGCATCGTTGAAGCGATGAAAATGATGAACCACATCGAAGCTGAAGTCAGCGGTGTGATCGAGTCGATCCTGGTAGAAAACGGTCAGCCGGTTGAGTATGACCAGCCGCTGTTCACCATCGTTTGAACCGGGGAGAGCCTGCGATGTTGGAAAAAGTCCTGATCGCCAACCGCGGCGAAATCGCCTTGCGCATCTTGCGTGCCTGTAAAGAACTGGGCATCAAGACCGTCGCGGTCCATTCCACGGCAGACCGTGAGCTGATGCACCTGGGTCTGGCGGACGAAACTGTCTGCATCGGTCCGGCACCAGCCAACCTGTCGTACCTGAACATCCCGGCCATCATTTCCGCTGCGGAACTGACTGGCGCTACAGCGATTCACCCGGGCTACGGCTTCCTCGCGGAAAACGCCGACTTTGCCGAACAGGTAGAGAAATCCGGTTTCGCCTTCATCGGCCCGAAAGCTGAAACCATCCGCCTGATGGGCGACAAGGTTTCTGCCAAGGACGCCATGAAGCGCGCCAACGTACCGACTGTTCCGGGTTCCGACGGCCCGTTGCCGGAAGACGAAGAAACCGCGCTGCGTATCGGCCGCGAAGTGGGCTACCCGGTGATCATCAAAGCCGCTGGCGGCGGTGGTGGTCGCGGCATGCGCGTTGTACACAAGGAAGAAGACCTGATCGAAGCGGCCAAGCAGACCCGCGCTGAAGCGGCTGCCTGGTTCAGCAACCCGATGGTCTACCTGGAAAAATACCTGACCAACCCGCGTCACGTGGAAGTTCAGGTCATTTCCGACGGTCAGGGCCACGCGATCCACCTGGGTGACCGCGACTGCTCGCTGCAGCGTCGTCACCAGAAGGTTCTGGAAGAAGCGCCAGCACCGTTCATCGATGAACAAGCCCGTAAAGACGTGTTCGCAGCCTGCGTAAAAGCGTGCATCGACATCGGCTATCGTGGTGCCGGTACGTTCGAGTTCCTGTACGAGAACGGCCGTTTCTACTTCATCGAGATGAACACTCGCGTTCAGGTAGAGCACCCGGTTTCGGAAATGGTCACCGGTATCGACATCGTCAAGGAGATGCTGAGCATCGCCGCTGGCAACAAACTGTCGTTTACCCAGGATGACGTTGTCATTCACGGGCACTCGCTGGAATGCCGGATCAACGCTGAAGATCCGAAGACCTTCATCCCGAGCCCAGGCATGGTCAAGCACTTCCACGCGCCAGGCGGTAACGGCGTGCGGGTCGACTCGCACCTGTACAGCGGCTACAAGGTTCCTTCGAACTACGACTCGTTGATCGGCAAGCTGATCACCTGGGGCGCGACCCGCGACGAAGCCATGGCTCGTATGCGCAACGCTCTGGACGAAATCGTTGTCGACGGCATCAAGACCAACATCCCGCTGCACCGTGATCTGACCCGTGATGAAGGCTTCTGCGAAGGCGGCGTCAACATTCACTACCTGGAACACAAGCTGGCCAATCAATAAGCCTGCTTGCTCCGCACCGACAAAGCCGCTTTCAAAGCGGCTTTGTTGTTTGTGGCGCGGCGCAGTAAACTTGCGCGTTTCCCGCTGCACGCAATTGCAGAATCATTTTTCATTCGAAGGTAACCCGCCATGCCCTGGCTGCAAGTCCGTCTCGCCATCAGTCCAGAACAAGCCGAAACCTACGAAGACGCCCTTCTCGAAGTCGGCGCCGTATCGGTCACGTTCATGGACGCTGAAGATCAGCCGATCTTCGAGCCGGAACTCAACACCACGCCGCTGTGGTCGCACACGCATCTGCTGGCATTGTTTGAAGCCGACACTGACGCCGAGCACGTCCTTGCGCACCTGCGCCTGCTGACCGATGCCGAGCTGCCGGAGCACATGAGCGAAGTGATCGAGGATCAGGACTGGGAGCGCAGCTGGATGGATAACTTCCAGCCGATGCGTTTCGGTCAACGCCTGTGGATCGTACCGAGCTGGCACGCTGCGCCGGAACCTGAAGCCGTCAACCTGCTGCTGGATCCGGGCCTGGCGTTCGGCACCGGCACACACCCGACCACCGCCCTGTGCCTGGAATGGCTCGACGGTCAGGACCTGAACGGCTGCGACCTGCTGGACTTCGGTTGCGGCTCGGGGATTCTGGCCATCGCTGCCCTGCTGCTGGGGGCCAAACAGGCGGTCGGCACCGATATTGACGTGCAGGCACTGGAAGCGTCGCGAGACAACGCCGGTCGCAACAACATTGCGCCGGAGCGCTTCGAGCTGTATCTGCCTGAAGACATGCCACCCCAACAGGCCGATGTTCTGGTCGCCAATATTCTTGCTGGCCCGCTGGTAGCCCTGGCTCCACAGTTGGCCACACTGATTAAAACCGGTGGTCGCCTGGCGCTTTCCGGCATTCTTGCCGAACAGGGCGAAGAAGTTGCTGCTGCCTATGCCGACACCTTCGAGCTGGATCCGATCGCCAACCGTGACGGTTGGGTTCGCATCACTGGCCGTCGCCGTTAATAGCCGCTTAACCGGATAGCCGCATGACCGACAGTTTTGTCACTCAGTGCCCGCACTGCCAGACCAGTTTCCGAGTCAGCCACGCACAACTGAGCGTGGCACGCGGCGTGGTGCGCTGCGGTGCCTGCCTGCAGGTTTTCAATGCTGCAAAGCAACTGTTGGAGCAGCGCAGCAATCAGCAGCCAGCTCCGCAACAGGCAGAATTGCCGGTAACGCCCGCTCCCTCTACTCCGGTAGTCGTTGAAACACTGCCGATTGTGCAAAGCGAGGTGGTTGCAACCCAGCCACCAGCAACCGAGCCCGTTCAGGCCTCGCAGTCATGGCGCGGCAACGCCATGGATCTGGACAACCTGGATCTGGACGAAGAACTCGCTCGCCTGGAACAGCGTGAAATCCAGTTACCCGAGACGTTCGGCCGGGAGTCGTCCCGTAACGATGACACGGCATTGTCTGCGCGTCGCGATGGCACACAGACCGACTCTGATGACTGGGTCGACAGCCTGCACAATGACGACGTCAGTCAGCTACCCGAATTGCACGCAGAAGTGATTCCGGAACCCGAAATCCTGCCGGAGGCGGAAGCCAATTCCCGTGATGGCAGGACCGAACCTTCGTTTTCGCCAGGTGACAGCCATCTGGATGACGACGAGCCCACGCTCTCCGCTCCGGCTCCGCGCAAGACGTCTAGCCATGAAAAGCCGCAACGCTTTTCGGCGCTGGATCACGACAGTGATGAAGAGCCGGACGAGCCGCTACCGGAACCTCGTTCACGCCGCGAACGCACAGAGCCTGGCGTGCGGGATCAGGCACTGCTGGACCTGACCGACGATCCGTTGCAACTGGACTGGCAGCCCCCCAAATCCCGCTGGGGCCGCAAGCTGATCTGGACGCTGCTCACCTTGATCGCCTTGGTCGGACTGGCCGGGCAATACGTGTGGTATCACTTCGACGAACTGGCACGCCAGGATCAGTACCGGCCGTGGTTTCAGATGATCTGCCCGCAGATCGACTGCAAGGTCCCGTCCAAGGTCGATATCAAACAGCTCAAGAGCAGCAATCTGGTCGTGCGCAGCCATCCCGAATTCAAAGGCGCGCTGGTCGTGGATGCAATCATCTACAACCGCGCGTCATTTTCTCAGCCATTTCCACTGCTGGAACTGCGTTTTGCCGATACCAGTGGTCAATTGATTGCCAGTCGTCGCTTCAAGCCTGCGGAATACCTGAGTGGCGAAATCGCCGGCAAGGAAGAAATGCCACCGCAGACGCCGATTCACATTGCGCTGGACATCCTCGATCCGGGCGCCAAAGCCGTGAACTACAGTCTGAGTTTTCGCTCTCCCGAGTAACCGACCGGCGACAACGAACGACGAAATGACCCGCCGCTGATCGGACGCAATTCAGCCCCGGAAGTGCCAGCAGCACGTAACGACAGCGCAGTACACGAAAAAACCGTGATCTGCCCGGCAACAACTGTTCAGATTTTATCCAATTCAGCCTTTATCCAGTCATCGAGAGCGGGTATCATGCCAACCCTTTTTCTTACTCTGGATTCGGTCTGAAAGGCGCGCAAGCACTTGTCAGGCCGGGCTCGAACGGACCGTGTAGATAACACATTACACACGGTTTGCCATGATTCGGCCCCACAACAGGCACACCTATGTCGGCGGTACGCATCGGTCCGTATACATTGCAGAACGGCTTGATTCTCGCTCCTATGGCGGGCGTCACTGACCAGCCTTTCCGCCAGCTTTGTCGCCAGCTTGGCGCAGGCCTGGTGGTGTCGGAAATGGTTACCAGTGACATGAGCCTGTGGAACAGTCGCAAATCGCGTCTGCGCATGATCCATGAAGGTGATCCCGAGCCGCGCTCGGTACAGATCGCTGGTGGTGATCCGCAGATGCTTGCCGATGCCGCGCGCGCCAATGTCGAACTGGGCGCGCAGATCATCGACATCAACATGGGGTGCCCGGCCAAGAAAGTCTGTAACAAGGCAGCTGGCTCAGCGCTATTGAAAGACGAACAACTGGTGAGCGAGATCCTGCAGGCCGTTGTCGCCGCAGTCGATGTGCCGGTCACCCTGAAGATTCGTACCGGTTGGGACCGGGACAACAAGAACGGTCTGACGGTGGCGAAAATCGCCGAACAGGCAGGCATTCAGGCCTTGGCCGTTCATGGACGGACCCGCGCCGATCTGTACACCGGTGAAGCCGAATACGACACGATTGCCGCGATCAAGCAGGCCATTTCGATTCCGGTGTTCGCCAATGGCGACATTGATTCACCCCAGAAAGCCCGGCATGTGCTGCAAGCCACCGGTGCCGACGGGCTGTTGATTGGACGGGCTGCTCAAGGGCGCCCGTGGATTTTTCGCGAAATAGAACACTACCTGCGCACTGGCGAAATATTGCCAGCGCTGCAGTTGGAGGAAGTGGAACGCATTCTGCTAGAGCATCTGGCAGCGCTTCACGTTTTCTACGGCGATGTGCTGGGCGTGCGAATAGCGCGCAAGCATGTTGGCTGGTATCTCGCAACCTTGCCGGGCGCCAGGGAGTTTCGCGCCCACTTCAATCGTTTGCAAGATACGGAAGCACAGTGCGCCAACGTTCGCGAGTTCTTCAGCGAACGCTACAAAAGCCCGGAAACAGGGCAAGAAGAAGAGGTGGCCGCATGACGATGATGACTGAGACTTTAGTGAGTGGAACGACACCCGTGAGCGACAACGTCAATTTGAAACAGCACCTCAACACGCCGAGCGAAGAGGGCCAGACCCTGCGCGGCAACGTTGAGAAGGCGCTGCACAATTATTTCGCCCACCTTGAAGGTGCTTCCGTCACTGACGTCTACAACCTGGTGTTGTCAGAAGTCGAGGCGCCACTGCTCGAATGTGTGATGAACTACGTCAAGGGTAACCAGACGAAAGCGTCCGAGCTGCTGGGCCTGAATCGCGGCACCTTGCGCAAGAAACTCAAGCAGTACGACCTGCTTTAAGCATTCCATACAAAAAAGGCGACCCTTATCGAGGTCGCCTTTTTTGCTGAATCCATTTGCTTTTGCCTTGATGGAAATTGAAATGACCGACCAGACTACCCGCCTGCCGATTCGCCGCGCCTTGATCAGTGTTTCCGACAAGACCGGCATCCTTGAATTTGCCCGTGAACTGGAAGCCCTTGGCGTTGAGATCCTGTCCACCGGCGGCACCTTCAAGCTGTTGCAGGACAATGGCGTCGCAGCGGTAGAAGTCGCTGATTACACCGGCTTCGCAGAAATGATGGACGGCCGGGTCAAGACTCTGCATCCAAAAATTCACGGCGGCATCCTGGGCCGTCGCGGCATCGACGATGCCATCATGAGCGAACACGGGATCAACCCGATCGATCTGGTTGCGGTGAACCTCTACCCGTTCCAGGCCACGGTTGCCAAACCGGGTTGCGACCTGCCGACTGCCATCGAGAACATCGACATCGGCGGCCCGACCATGGTCCGTTCTGCAGCAAAAAACCATAAAGACGTCGCTATCGTGGTCAACGCCAGCGATTACGGTCAGGTATTGGAAAGCCTCAAGGCTGGCGGTCTGACCTACGCACAGCGTTTCGACCTGATGCTCAAGGCTTTCGAGCACACTGCTGCTTACGACGGCATGATCGCCAACTATCTGGGCAGCATCGACCAGAGCGCCGAAACCCTGAGCACCGAAGGCCGCAGCGAATTCCCGCGCACCTTCAACAGCCAGTTCGTCAAGGCTCAGGAAATGCGCTACGGCGAGAACCCGCACCAGAGCGCGGCGTTCTACGTTGAAGCCAACCCGGCTGAAATCGGTATCGCCACGGCAACCCAGCTGCAGGGCAAAGAGCTGTCGTTCAACAATGTGGCCGACACTGACGCTGCGCTGGAATGCGTGAAAAGCTTCGTCAAACCAGCCTGCGTTATCGTCAAACACGCCAACCCGTGTGGCGTTGCTGTCGCACTGGACAACGAAGGCGGCATCCGTCAGGCCTACGAACTGGCTTACGCGACCGATACCGAATCCGCATTTGGCGGCATCATCGCTTTCAACCGTGAGCTGGACGCCGAAACGGCCAAGGCCATCGTCGAGCGTCAGTTCGTTGAAGTGATCATCGCCCCGAGCGTCAGCGCCGAAGCACAGGCCATTGTTGCCAGCAAAGCCAACGTGCGTCTACTGAGCACCGGCCAATGGGCGGCTGAACGTGGTGCTGCCTGGGACTACAAGCGCGTCAATGGCGGCTTGCTGGTTCAGAGCCGTGATATCGGCATGATCACCGCTGATGACCTGAAAGTAGTCACCAAACGCGCACCAAGCGAGAAAGAAATCCACGACCTGATCTTCGCCTGGAAAGTGGCCAAGTACGTCAAGTCCAACGCCATCGTCTACGCCAAGAACCGCCAGACCATCGGTGTCGGCGCGGGCCAGATGAGCCGCGTAAACTCGGCACGTATCGCGGCAATCAAAGCTGAACACGCCGGTTTGCAGGTCGCGGGTGCGGTCATGGCTTCCGACGCATTCTTCCCGTTCCGTGACGGCATCGACAACGCAGCCAAGGTGGGTATCACTGCAGTGATCCAGCCAGGCGGCTCGATGCGTGACAACGAAGTGATTGCGGCGGCTGATGAAGCCGGTATCGCCATGGTGTTCACCGGGATGCGGCATTTCAGACACTAAAGTGTCAGCGGCAAGTTTCTAGCTGCAAGCGGCAAGCAAAAGCAGATTTTCGATGCTCTTACCCGCCCTTGCAGCCTTACTAATTCAAAGCCATGAGCCATGTTAAAAGCCGCACAATCTGCTTTTACTTGCCGCTTTTAGCTTGCAGCTTCTCCGAAGGAGTCTTTCTTTGAACGTATTGATCATTGGCAGCGGTGGCCGCGAACACGCTCTGGCGTGGAAAGTCGCTCAGGACCCACGCGTCGTGAAGGTTTTCGTTGCACCGGGCAATGCCGGGACCGCTATCGAAGCGAAGTGCGAGAACGTCGCTATCGACGTGCTGGCCCTTGAGCAACTGGCGGACTTCGCTGAAAAGAACGTCTCCCTGACCATCGTCGGCCCGGAAGTGCCACTGGTTGCCGGCGTTGTCGATCTGTTCCGCAGCCGCAATCTGGACTGCTTCGGCCCTACTGCTGGCGCTGCCCAGCTGGAAGGCTCGAAAGCGTTCACCAAGGATTTCCTGGCGCGTCACAAGATCCCGACCGCCGATTATCAGAACTTCACTGAAATCGAGCCAGCGCTGGCCTACCTGCGCGAAAAAGGTGCTCCGATTGTCATCAAGGCCGATGGCCTGGCGGCAGGCAAGGGCGTAATCGTCGCCATGACCCTGGCCGAAGCCGAAGATGCCGTGCGCGACATGCTGGCCGGTAACGCCTTCGGTGAAGCCGGTTCGCGGGTTGTCATCGAAGAGTTCCTTGATGGCGAAGAAGCCAGCTTCATCGTGATGGTCGACGGCAAGAACGTTCTGCCGATGGCCACCAGCCAGGACCACAAACGCGTCGGCGACGGTGACAGTGGCCCGAACACGGGCGGCATGGGTGCTTACTCCCCTGCCCCGGTCGTCACTGCCGACGTTCACCAGCGCGTGATGGATCTGGTTATCTGGCCGACCGTGCGCGGCATGGCTGACGAAGGTAATGTCTACACCGGCTTCCTCTACGCCGGGCTGATGATCGACAAGGCGGGTAACCCGAAGGTTATCGAGTTCAACTGCCGCTTCGGTGACCCGGAAACCCAACCGGTAATGCTGCGTCTGCAATCCAGTCTGGTCTTGCTGGTGGAAGCGGCTCTGGCTCAGGCGCTGGATAAAGTGGAAGCTCAGTGGGATCCACGCCCGAGCCTGGGCATCGTCCTCGCCGCTGGCGGCTACCCTGGCGATTACGCCAAGGGCGCTGCCATCAAAGGCCTGAATGACGCCGCACAACTGCCAGGTAAAGTGTTCCACGCAGGCACCGCGCTGCAAAATGATCAGGTAGTGACCAGCGGTGGCCGCGTGCTTTGTGCGACTGCATTAGGCGAAACAGTGGGCGATGCTCAAAAACACGCCTATGCTCTGGCCGCAAAGGTTGATTGGGAAGGTTGCTTCTATCGCAGTGACATCGGCTATCGCGCCATTGCCCGCGAGCGTGGTGAAGACCTGTAACCAGGCCTCCGCCGGGCTTTGGCAGGCCGGGACGAGCGCAACAGCGTTCTCCCGTCCTGTCAGGCCCGACAGGCTATTTCAGGACTGCACGCAAAGATCAAAGATAGAGTTTAGAGTTATCGGGCATTCATCTTACGAAGGGATTTCACCGTGCGCTGGCTCAGGATTGCCAAAGGTTTAACTGTAGGGCTGTTGACCCTGCTCTTCGTGCTGTCGGCGCAAGCCCAGCCAAGTGCGGGCTGGTCAACATTGCTCGACACGCAGGCAAACCTGCAATTGAGCGACGTCCGTTCGGCCCGCTATCAGAACCAGCTCAGCCCGACTGACCTCGATCAGGTCACCGCCGCGGATCGAAATAGCGCGCTGTGGCTGCACTATCAGTTGCAACCCAGCGATCACGAACAGCTTCTACGCATCTTCGCGCCCGATCTTGCCAGCCTGGACCTCTATGTCCTTGAGGGCGACCAACTGCTCAACCATTCGCGAACCGGCAATAACATCGCGCCCCAGAACGATGCCTTGCGGTCCAGCGACTTTATGCTGCCAATCCCGCAAAGTAACGCCCCTGTGGATATCTATCTGCGGCTGGTCTCAACTCAGCAACTTCGGCCCAATATCAGCCTGCAACCGGCAATCTACAGCGCCGCCGACGAGCGCGAGCCGTTTCTGTTCGGCCTTTTGTTCGGTTCGCTGGGCATGCTGATCCTGCAGAACCTGACGCGTTACGCGCACACCCGCTCACGCAGCAACCTGTGGCTCGCGAGCTGTGAAGGATTGTTGGCGCTCAGCGCGGCCCTGCTGCTCAACCTGCTGACCCCATGGCTCAAGACCTGGCACATCGCACAGACACCGGCGGCGCATCTGACGCTATTGTTCGCAGCGCTGGCAGGCTTGATGTACGCCCACTCCTTCTTCGTCCATCGCAATGTCGTCGCACTCAATCGCCTTTTGATGGGCAGTCTGGTGGTCATCGCCCTCGGCTGCCTGTTGATACTGTTCGTCGACACGCTGCCACTCAACGTTGTCACGTTCGGGCTGGTGACACTCGCTACCGTGAGCATTCTGTTCGTCTCTGCTTACCACTGGCAAAAAGGCTACTGGCCAGCTCGCCTGTTCGTGCTGTCGATGGTGACCTTCAACATCGGATGTCTGGTCATTCTGCCTGCGCTGCTGTGGCTGACCTGGATTTCCCCGCAATGGCTGATCCTCACACTGCTGGCGGTGTTCTGCTTCAGCGGTCTGTTGATGAGCGTGGCCATCAGCGAGCGTCACCGCAGCTTCACCGAAGACAACTTCAGCATCAGCCGTGACAAGGCCGCCAGTACCGCAGAAATCAACGCAAAAGCAGAGTTTCTGGCCAAGATCAGCCATGAAATCCGTACACCTATGAACGGCGTACTGGGCATGACTGAACTGCTGCTGGGCACTCCGCTGTCGGTCAAGCAGCGCGACTACGTGCAGACGATTCACAGCGCAGGCAACGAACTGCTCAGCCTGATCAACGAAATTCTCGATATCACCAAACTCGAATCGGGCCAGATCGAACTGGATGATGTGCAATTCGACCTCAGCGCACTGATCGAAGACTGCCTGAATATCTTCCGCGCCAAGGCCGAGCAACAAGAGGTGGAGCTGATCAGCCTGATTCAGCCGCAAGTGCCTCGCGTCATCAGTGGTGATCCGACACGCTTGCGCCAGACGGTGTTGAGCCTGCTGGAAAACGCCCTTAAGAAAACCGACGAAGGCGAAATTCTGGTGGTGGTCGCGCTCGACTCACGAGCAGGCAAACCTCGGCTGCGCATTGCCGTTCAAGACAGCGGTGAAGCGCTCTCCAGCGATGAGCGCGAAGCGCTGCTTCACGCAGAATTGCACAGCAAGAACTTCCTGGCGTCGAGCAAGCTGGGCGGGCATCTGGGCCTGGTCATTGCTCGCCAGTTGATCGTCTTGATGGGCGGCGAATTTGGTATCCAGTCCGGCGGCTCTCACGGCAGCACGCTGTGGCTGAGCCTGCCCCTGGATGCTGATCGTCTGGAACAACCGCCACTGGATCTCGACAGCCCGCTCAGGGGCGCCCGCGTCCTGGTGGTCGATGACAACGAAACCTGCCGCAAAGTACTGGTCCAGCAATGCAGCTCCTGGGGCCTGAACGTCAGCGCCGTGCCGTCCGGCAAAGAAGCGCTGGCGCTGCTGCGGACCAAGGCACATTTGCGTGATTACTTTGATGTGGTGCTGCTGGACCAGAACATGCCTGGCATGACTGGCATGCAACTGGCAGCCAAGATCAAGGAAGATCCGAGCCTGAACCACGACATTCTGCTGATCATGCTGACCGGCATCAGTAACGCGCCGAGCAAGGTCATCGCCCGCAACGCGGGGATCAAACGGATCCTGGCCAAACCCGTTGCGGGCTACACACTCAAAACCACGCTGGCGGACGAGCTCACCCAATTGAACAAGGGTGCAACACCGCATCAGGTGACACCTATCCACAACATACCGGTCAAGGTGCCAAGTGACTTCCGTATTCTGGTCGCGGAAGACAACAACATTTCCACCAAAGTGATTCGCGGCATGCTGGGCAAACTCAACCTGAATCCAGACACCGCCAGCAACGGCGAAGAGGCATTACGCGCGATGAAAGCCCAGCGCTATGACCTGGTGCTGATGGACTGTGAGATGCCGATTCTGGATGGCTTCTCTGCCACCGAACAGCTCCGCGCCTGGGAAGTTGGCAATCAACGGGTAAGAACGCCCGTGGTCGCGCTGACCGCGCACATTCTCACCGAACACAAGGATCGCGCCCGTCAGGCAGGCATGGACGGGCACATGGCCAAACCCGTGGAGTTGTCCCAACTGCGCGAGCTGGTAGAACACTGGGTCGCGCAACGTGAGAAGGTTCGTACGCTGACCTCGGCCGGTGACCTGTACCAACAAAACTGATCTGTTGTCATCGACGTCTATTACGCCCTGATAGACTCGCCCCGTCTTTATCTGCTGCCGAGCCCAAGTCATGCTGCATGTGTTGTTCAGCGTTTATCTGAAGATGCTGGTGCTTTACAGCCCGTTCTTCGTCCTGTCCTGCTTCATCAGCCTGACACGTGGGCACTCGCGCAAAGAGCAACGGCGTCTGGCGTGGAAGGTGGCGCTGGCAACCCTGATCTCCAGTGTGCTTCTGTACCTGTTCGGCCGGATGATATTCAGTGTGTTCGGCATTACCGTCGATGCATTCCGGATTGGCGCGGGCAGCGTACTGTTCATTTCGGCACTGGGCATGGCGCAAGGCAAGTCAGCGGTACAAACCGACAATGTTCAGCAGGACGTCACCATCGTCCCGCTGACCATCCCGCTCACTGTCGGCCCGGGCACCATTGGTGCACTGCTGGTAATGGGGGTCAGCCAGCCTCACTGGGACGACAAACTGACCGCCATTGTCAGCATTGCCTTGGCCAGCCTCACGGTTGGCGTGGTGCTTTACCTGGCCAATAACATCGAACGCATTCTGGGCGAACAGGGCTTACAGATTGTCAGTCGGTTGATGGGGCTGTTTGTCTGTGCGCTGGCTGCGCAGATCATATTTACGGGTGTGCGGGGCTATCTGGTGCAGTGAGTGCTGCTCGTGCTGGTCGAACAACACTTCACCACCGGTATAAATCGACATCCTGCAGAGTCCGCTCCTGGCTAAAGCCGGTCCTGCGTTTGAGGAGCCGGCATACCGCTTTTTTCAAAGACTGATGCGTTCAATAAACTCAGCGCCTCCTTCACGTAGATCCTGCTCGATACGCTCCCGATTAGCGTTGTAATTGGTGCTTTCGAACGCGTAGCAGCCGCCCCGAAGCGTTAACGTCATTTCATAGGTGAAAGGCCAAGGCCCAACGGGTATGGGTTTTAGCTTCGTGCGAGTGATCATCTGCAAGCCACAGATTGCAATTTCGATATGACCTGTGTGACTTTTCATGCACGGAATTATCTGGAAGCTGTCAGAGCGGCCCGAGCTAAAGTTCAACCACGAGCTGAAAAAACTCTGCGCCTGGGGGCTTTCAAACATGGTATTCAGCGCATCCTCTGCAGCCTTGCCAAGGCTGGGGGAATTTATCCGCCCCACGATTTTCTTACTTTCACGCTGAAACCTTTTTTTATTACTCACCTTCACCGGGGCGCCGCCCAATACAGCCGTCTGTATGAACCCGGTAACCGGGAGCATTCGCTGGAAGGTATCGATCCAGCGATCCCACTGTTTAACCCGGTCAGCCGCCTGGTTTGCGCGTAGTTCGCAGAACATCAGGCAATCCAGAGTGCGGGAGCGTTCCTCGGCAGAAATACCAGGCAAGAATGAAACAAGGTTGGAACCGAGTATCAGCGAGGCAGACCTATCAGTCTTCATGGCTCGCCCCACTCAACTTGAAAATCAGCTCTTGGCGAAGGTGACCCAGCTTTTTCAAGAGTCCTTCACGGAAGCGTGCGTAGTGGTGGTCGTCCAGCTCAGTGCTGATCAGGGTCAGTTCCACGTTGCCCGTGATATGCCCCTGTTCGAACAGTTGGGCAAACGGCAGCCCAGTGACCTGACTTGTGGCTTTGAACGAAATGAAGACCAGCGTCATCAGCGGCTCCGAATCGACAAAAGCCAGTTGAAACGACACGGTAGATGACGCCTCACTCGAGGGCGACGATGGATTTAATTGAGACTCATCAGATTGCTCGACCTGCAAACTATCAGTCGAGTATTGCCGGAAGAATCCAAAGCCATCAGCACTACCGTCCTGGAGGTGCATCAGGGTTTGTTCCGCTTGCTGGATGAGTGCTTGCGAGACCCGTCTATTCAGACCCTGCTTGACCAGCCCCCACACCGATCCCTGCTCCTGAACAGGGATATTCAGCACATCACGGCGGGACGTCCTGCTGCCGAATGTAGCCAAGGCGTTCATGTACGCCTGACGCCATGGAGCGCCCTCGTTGAATTTGTTGTGCCTGCTCGACGCACCGAGTTGAAAGGCGAGATGACTCGCCAGCGTGTCATCTTCGAAGGAGGGTGAAACGTACTCGGAAAAAAAGAACAAACCACCTGCGTTCACGTAACTGTGTTGCATTCCCTTGCTCATGGTTTTAGCTCACTGCGTGCACGATAGAAGGAAGAGTCGCGGCGAACCGCGACTCGGCATCAATCAAAACAATTCATTGATGGCTTCATTGGAATATTCGGTCAGTTTGGCCTCGACCGTACGACGCACCCGCTCATACTGCACCTGGTTGAGCGTCAGGTGGTTCTGGGCCCGTTTGATACGCACCGTAGAATTACTCCACTCCCAGAACAGGACATTGGTGATGTTCAGGCTCGAACTGAAATCCAGGGCGCCCATTGCCATGACCACTTCGCCGTCGGCGGACTCAGCCGATGATGCGATCGTAAATGTGCCACCCGAATAGGTCTTGCTGTGTTGATCGAACAAAGAGCGCTTCGCTTCATCGTTCTGAAGCGCAGCAACTGCATCTTTTGCGACATTCAACAGGAGCAACGAAGTAGGGCCCGGCAAGGCTGCGGCGGCAATGGCAGACTTGAGAACCTCCAGTGCGGCCTGCTCCATGGTGAAGCGGCGATCACGGACCTGATAATCACTCATCCCCGAGGATTGGGAGAACCAACCGCACGTAGTCAATACGCGGAGGAAATGACCATAACGCTCAACGCCATCCTGAGGAAAGCGATTGGTGGCAGCAATGGAGGCTAATTGAATACTGTCTTTGATAATCCCCTTATTATATTCCGACATGCCAGCCGTGATGGCGACAATGGTATTACCCATCGACCAGGCTTCTGGATTTTTTTCATCAATATTGAAGCCTCCCAACCGTGGCGTGATATGCGATACATGATCGCAATCCGGCAGATCGCAGGTCGCGAGAAAGTCATTATCATCCTGGATACGGGTTTGAAACTGCATATCATTTAACATATAAATCCCTTATTTAGTAATTCGTGTCCCTCATGGACACTTTCAAGCTAGCTCACTCTTGCGACGACGTCTATCTGAGCAAACAGCAAGTTTCACAACGATGTAGATTCGACACCCGAGCAGTAAAGCCAAACCGCCAGCACCTCAAAACCCCACTAAATCGGGCGCCCATTAAACAACTGAAGAATAGTATGAGTACGCCTTAATCATATTCAGACAGCTCACGTCTCTATGCCCTACCGTCGTTGAGGAAAAATGTCCGAACAACAGCTGACAACTTCCCGGTCTCGAGTCAGCCATTTCTTACAATGCGCAAGGCTAAAGCGTGGGGAGTGGCAACGGCTCAAAGGCTGAGCTGTTCGAGATTGAACCGCCCCACCTCAAGTAGTCTGGCCTGGATACGCTGCCGGTGAGGGGCGAAAGCTTCACTATTGAAGTTGTACACGCCACCTGCCAGGCGCACGACCATCTCGCGATTGACCTGCAGCCCCCCGCCACGGCTATCGGAGGACACGGTGGCGCTTGCGTGCAATCCACAGATGAGGATAGAGACATCGTCCTCCCCGGCGCTTACGCAAGGTACTACCTGAAAGGTACTGAAGTAACCTGAGGCGATTCCAGAATCAAAGAAGTGCCGTGCTTGCTCATTAAATTGCGTAGCCCGGAATGAACGTCGGACCAGGTCCATCAGCCCGCTGACACGTATCGAACCGGCTACTTCAACGCTGATATTATCCAATTCATGAGCACTATTTATAACCATTGGTTGTTTGACAATCAAACTCTTCAATTGACAACCAGCGCTGACCACATGGCTCCGATAGTAGTTAATCCAGCTCGTCCACTGACTCTGTGGACGCCATACCTGAGTGGCTCGGCAATCGGCAAACATCAGCATATCGATTATATCGTTGCGCTGCGCACTCGAGACGCCAGAGAAAGAGAAAAGATTATGACCTGTGCGCACAGCGTTATTATTTATGCTTTCCATTTTAAAACTCCATGTAGAACTAAGGAGTTTTAAACTTAGTGAAGAATACTGACGCCGTCCATGGCCCCACATAATTTACAGAGTATTCTTACTTATACCACCGCGGTGTATATACCCACTGACTCCCATCCGGACGTGCAAAAGTGCAGGTCGTTGATGAACCAATCAGTACCATCGTGCGCATGTCCACCTGCTCCGGCGTCAGTTCACCCAAGGTGATGATGCGCAGAGTCTGACCCGGTCGGCCTATATCACGCCCTAACGTCACAGGCGTTTCAGGCGTGCGGTGCTGGCGGACGATCTCCAGCGCACGTCCCAACTGCCAGGGACGGGAGCGGGAAATCGGGTTGTAGAAAGCCAGCGCCAGATCAGCCTGAGAAGCCAGGTCCAGACGCTTTTCGATGATGTCCCAAGGCTTGAGGTTGTCCGAGAGCGACATCACACAGAAATCATGACCCAACGGCGCACCCGCCTGGGCAGCGGTTGCCAAAGACGCGGAGACACCGGGCAGGATTTCCAGCTCGACGTTATGCCAATCGGCGTTGGTTGATTCGTGCAGGGCTTCCAGGACCGCCGAGGCCATGGCGAACACGCCGGGGTCGCCAGAGGACACCACCACCACTGACCGGCCAGAGGCGGCCAGTTCGAAAGCGTGCCGGGCGCGCTGCATTTCTTCGCGGTTATCGGTGCAGTGCATGACCTGATCGGCACGAAATGGCCCGGCCATACGCACGTAGGTTTCGTAGCCCAGGATGTCATTGGCCCGAGCAAGTTCGGCCTTGACGGCGGGCACCATCAGCTCTGCGGCACCCGGCCCAAGGCCGATAACCGCGAGCCTGCCACGCCCTTTGCCGATCTGTTGAACATCCAGCGGCTGGGGCGCGACGGTAATTGCTATCCCATCGTTAACACTGATCGGCGGCAGCAACTGCGGCAAGGCTTGCGCAGCCATATCAACCGCTGACGCGCCTGGAACAAAGCGCAGTGGAACGTCCAGTTCCCGTGCGGCTTGATGCAGCAACGGATGAGCCATCTGCGAATCAGCCGCCAACAGGCATGCCAGCGATTGAATAGCGATGCCTGCATCGTGCAGCGCAGCCCGGATGCCAACCGCCAGCCCGGCGCTGATTACGGTGACCGCCACTGCCACGCTGCGCGGGTAGATCAGCAGTTCGTTGGCAGACGGCTCACGCTCGGCGCAGCTCACATGGATCGCCAGTTGAGCGTGTTCGTCTTCCGGCAGTTGCGCCTTGGCCAGCCAGGGCGCGGTACCTTCGATGCGTACGCGTTCACCGGAGAGCAAATCCGAGACAAAACGCTTGCCCAGCTCCAGATCGCCCAGCGTGTAGCCGCTTGGAGGGTTGAGCAGACATGTGCCAAAACGCAGTTCGCCACTGGTGGTGATAGCAGGAGTGGTACCCAAACCCTCAGCGATCTGCCGGGCCATGACATTGACTCCACCAAGACCGCCCAGCAGCGGCACGACCGCACTGCCGTCTTCAGCAATGGCGAGCACCGCAGGCTCGGCGCCCTTTTCCAGCAACAGCGGCGCGAGGGTACGGATGACGATGCCCGCCGCGCACAGGGCAATGATTGGCGTGTTCTGTTGATAGAGCTGACGCAGGGTTGCGCCAAACTCGCTGTAGGTCCGGTCTGCGCCTTGTACTCGATCGATCAGGCCGTAAACCAGCGAATCCGGATACAGCTGTTGAATGCGTCGAGCAGTCGCCAGGCTGCCATTGCCCAGAATCACAATGGCTGGAATGTTCTGCGCCATCAGCCCTGCCACCTTTCGCCCGGAACAATGATCAGCGAGAAGTACGGCGAGGACATTGGCACCACTTCATCCAGCGGGACGATTTTCTGATTGGCCATGGTGGCCCGCTCAACGTACAGCGCCCGCTCCGCAAGGCCTAGTTCTTCCAGCACCTGGCGGACTTTCGGGAAGTTACGGCCCAGTTTCATGATCACCGCTGCGTCGGCATCGGCCAATTTGCGCTTGAGCTCTTCATGGGGCAGCACGCCTGACAGGACCGACAGGCTCTGGTTGCGATACACCAGCGGCGCGCCCAACACCGAAGCACCACCCAGCATCGAACAGACCCCAGGTATGACCTGAGCCTCGTATTTATCGGCAAGGCGGTCATGCAGATACATGTAGGAACCGTAGAAAAACGGATCGCCTTCGCAGATCACCGCCACGTCACGACCGGCGTCCAGATGGGCCGCCACATCAAAACTGGCTTCATCGTAAAAATCGCTGATGACTTTTTCGTAGGACATCGGCGCAGGCAGCGCTTCGGTGGTCACCGGGTACACCAGCGGCATCAAGGTCTGGGCGTCCTGCAAATGGCCCTCGATGATGCCGAACGCATTGCCCTTCTTGCCCTTGGCAACGAAGTACGCAACCACTGGGGACTCACGCAGCAAGCGCAGGGCTTTGACGGTAATCAGCTCCGGGTCGCCAGGGCCAACACCCAGACCAATCAATCGACCGCGTGCCTGCATCATTCGATCTCCGTGGCCAGTGCGTTGACGGCAGCCACGGCCATGGCACTGCCGCCACGACGTCCCTGCATGATCACGAACGGTACGCCACGGCTGTCAGCGGCGAGCATGGCCTTGGATTCGGCCGCGCCGACGAAGCCCACCGGAAAGCCAAGGATAAGAGCCGGTTTCGGCGCACCGGCATCGAGCATTTCCAGCAGATAGAACAGCGCGGTCGGCGCATTGCCGATCACCACAACGCTGCCTTCAAGGTGTTCACGCCAGTGCTCCAGAGCCACCGCAGAACGGGTGTTGCCCAGCTCCAGAGCCAACTCGCGCACGCCTTCATCATGCAAGGTGCAGATAATCTGATTGTTGGCAGGCAGACGGGTACGCGTAATGCCCTCGGACACCATGCGCGCATCACACAGGATCGGCGCGCCAGCGGCCAGCGCATCGCGTCCGGCCTTGCCGGCACCTTCCGAGAAACGCAGGTCTTCAATGACCTCGACCATGCCGCAGGCATGAATCACGCGCACGGCGAGTTTTTCCAGGTCGGCAGGGATCGTATCCAGGCGCGCTTCCGCACGAATGATCGCGAAGGAGTTGCGATAAATCTCCTGACCATCGCGGATGTAATCAATCATGGGTACTGCTCCGTGAGTCGGCGATCAACAATGCGCCGACTGCTTCAATAGTGAGGTCACGCGCTTGCAGGGCACCAAAACCGGGCTGCGCTGCATCGCGAAAATAAAGGTCATAGTGGCCGGGGGAGACCGCCAGCAAGGTCACCGAGGCCAGATGCGCCGCTGCGCACGAACGCTTGCAGGCCGACAGGTGTACCGCCCGGCTGACTCCGCTGCGTTGCAATTGCCCGGCCAGCAGCCTTGCATCGGCCTTGGTGTCGGCCAGTCCCTTGGCGCAATCGGTTGAACCGGTGCAGGCGATGATCTGTGCCAACGGCTGATCGGCGGAGCACAACAGCCCGGCGTCCTGCAACGCCGACAGCACCTGTGCACCCTGCCCGCTCGGGATATTCGGCAACAGCACGCTTTGCCACGGGGTCAGGCGCAAGCTGCCGTCGCCGAACCCGGTCGCCAGTTGCGCAACGGTGTTCAGCATCGCCGGATCCATGCGCCCTAATGGCACAGCACCGCCTACTGCCACAAGGCCGGTTTGCCGCTGTGGATAAATCCCCAGATGCTGGTTAGGGCTGATTGCAGGACGACGCCAAGTGGTCACTTTTTGATCAGCTCGCAGCTCGACACTCAAACGCGGCTGTAACTGTTCAAGCAATTGCTGCGCCGAGACAGCCTCCAACAGGTGTCGCATGCGCACCTGCTCCGGACGGGCCAGATCCAGAAACAGCTCCAGAACCGCCAACACCAGTTCCAGCCCGTTAACCACCGGAACCGCTGCCAATGGCGAGTCTTGAGCAGGGCAACCCGCCAGACCGAAGCCCAGCATGATAACGCCGTCCACGTTGAGCGCCGACAGCCACAGGTCATGGGGATGTTCGAGCATCACCATGGCTTCGCCGCCGTCCAGGGACAGCGCGAACTTGGGCGACAGGTCATGAAAGCGCGGATTGCTTTCCAGCGCAGCCAGAATCTGCGCGGCCAAAGGTCGCACGTCCAGCAAACCGTGCGGGTCAAGACCTGCCACAGGGCTGAGCATCAGGTTGCGCACATCATCGCTGCCAGGGTTGGTCGGGCCAAGCCCGGCTACCAGCAGCGTGTCGATCAGTTCTGCCTGTTGATCACCAATGCCGCGAATCTGCAGGTTGGCCCGGTTGGTGGCTTCGATTGCGCCATGGGCGTAGGTCTGCGCCGCCAGTGCGACGGCGTGAGCCTGGGCCGCGCTGATGGAGCCGCCTGCCAGTTTGATCCGGCAGATACCGCCATCCAGCGCCGGGACGATACGCAGCAACCCCGGGCAAGCCGAGGGGCGTAAGGACTTTAAAGGCGTGCGAGCGGACTTCGGCTCGGTCAATGGATCACCATCAATTGGTTTGAATAGGCACTTGTGCCTATCAGGCGCGGTATTATGCCTGCTTTGTCCGCAGGCATGAAAAGCCGCTCTGTCGGAAGATCGGATTGAGGTACGCAAATGTCGCCCTGGCTGACGGTCGTGGGAATTGGTGAAGATGGCTACAAAGGCCTGGGCAAGAACGCCCGGCACGCTCTACTGCGCGCCGATCAGGTGTTCGGCGGGCCGCGCCAGCTGGATTTGCTGCCGCCTTGCATCAAAGCCGAGCGCCGCGCCTGGCCCAGCCCTTTCTCTCTGAATCCAGTGCTTGAACAACGCGGCGCTGAAGTGTGCGTGCTGGCCAGCGGCGATCCGATGCTGTTTGGAGTAGGCGCCAGCCTGACGCGTGTCGTTGCCGTCGAGGAAATGCTGATCCTGCCTGCGCCCTCCTCCTATTCCCTGGCGGCGGCCCGTTTGGGCTGGCCGTTGCAGGACGTGGTCACGCTGTCCGTGGTGGCCCGACCACTGGCCGCGCTGAATGCCCGATTCCATCACGGCGTGCGCCTGCTGGTGCTGAGCAACGACGGCACTAGCCCGGCAGCGATTGCCGGTTTGTTGCGTGAACGTGGTTTCGGCCCGAGCCACATGACCGTGCTGGAGCATCTGGGCGGTCCGGCCGAACGCCGGGTGGACGGTCTGGCCAGTGAATGGGCCAATCCCGAAATCGCCGCACTGAACGTAGTGGCGATCGACTGCCGTGCCGACGCCAGCGCCTTGCGCTTGTCGCCGCTGGCCGGTTTGCCCGACGAAGCCTTCGAGCATGACGGCCAACTGACCAAACGGGATGTCCGCGCGATCACGCTGGCGCGTCTGGCCCCGGTGCCCGGCGAGTTGCTGTGGGACGTCGGGGCGGGCTGTGGCTCCATCGGTATCGAATGGATGCGCGCCCATCCCACCTGCCGAACGCTGGCCATTGAAGCCGATGAAGGCCGCCAGCAACTGATCGAATTCAACCGCGATGCGCTGGGGGTGCCAGGCCTGCAACTGGTGCGCGGCAATGCGCCTCAGGCACTGGCCGGACTTGAGCGTCCCGACGCGATTTTTATCGGCGGCGGCGTGACCCGTCCCGGCGTGCTGGATACTTGCTGGCAGCAACTGCGCCCTGGCGGGCGTCTGGTCGCCAATGCCGTGACATTGCAAAGCGAAGCAACGTTGATGGCCTGGCGCGATCTACATGGCGGTGAACTGACCCGCATCCACATCGCCCACGCCAGACCGCTGGGCGAATTCGATACGTGGCGTCAGGCACTGCCTATCACTCTGCTGGATGTGGTCAAACCCTGATGCGCAATGAAACCGCTGAACAACCCGCCCCCCTGCGTAGCGGCCTGACCACCGGCAGTTGCGCCACCGCAACCAGTCTGGCGGCGGCGCGACTGTTGTTGGGCGGGGAAGTCAACGATGCGGTGGAAATCGTTTTGCCCAAGGGCAAGCACGTGCAGATGCGGCTGGAGTTCTGCCGATTGGTGGCGGACGGTGCGGAGGCCGGTACGATCAAGGATGCCGGTGACGACCCGGACGTCACCCATGGCGCACTGGTTTTTTCCAGGGTGCGGCTGCTGGATGTTGCGACAGTAATTTTTATCGCGGGCCAGGGCGTTGGCACTGTCACGCGACCGGGTCTGGTACTCAAGGTGGGTGAGCCCGCGATCAATCCGGTGCCACGGATGATGATCATTGAACACCTGCAAGCGCTGGCAAATGAGCTGGGTTACACCGGTGGCTTTGAAATCACGGTGAACGTCGAGGGCGGCGAAGCTCTGGCGTTGAAGACCATGAATCCGCGCCTCGGAATTGTCGGCGGGCTGTCGATTCTGGGCACCAGCGGGATTGTCAGGCCGTTCTCGTGCGCGGCCTACATCGCCTCGATCCACCAGGGCATCGACGTCGCCAAAACCAACGGTTATCAACACATCGCGGCCTGTACGGGCAATGCAAGCGAAGACACCATGCGTCGCTTCTATCAGATGCCGGACATCGCCCTGATCGAGATGGGCGACTTCGTGGGTGCCGTGCTCAAGCACCTGCGCAAAGTGCCTGTGGCCAAACTGAGTATTTGCGGCGGCTTCGGCAAAATCAGCAAGCTGGCGGCCCGGCACATGGACCTGCACAGCCGTCATTCCAGCATCGACCTGCCGCAACTGGCGCGCTGGGCTGCGGATGGCGGAGCCGATGAAGCACTGCAGCAGGCCATTCTCGAAGCCAATACCAGCCAGCAGGCTCTGGCGATGTGCGCGGCAGCAGGCGTGCCGCTGGGCAACATCGTTTGCCAGCACGCGCTGGACTTCGCCCGCAGCGTGGTGCCATCGCAGGTTGAAGTGGAAGTCTTCGCGATTGATCGCCAGGGCGGCATCGTCGGAACAGCGGGAGTCAGCGCTTGAAACGCGTGTTATTGCTTGGTGGTGTGACTGACGCTCTGGCCATCGCCCGCACCCTCGGCCCGCAGCATATCTACAGCCTCGCAGGCGTAGGCCGGGTGCCGACTGATCTTGTCTGCGAAGTGCGCGTCGGCGGTTACGGTGGCGCTGAAGGGCTGGCGCAATTCATGACCGAACAAGGCATCGATTTACTGGTCGACGCGACCCATCCTTATGCAGCACAAATCAGCCAAAACGCGGCCCGCGCCGCCGGGCTCGCCAACGTACCATGCTGGGCCCTGCGTCGACCCGCCTGGCAGGCCGGTCCGGACGACGATTGGCGCGAAGTGGCGGACTGGGCCGAACTGGTCAAGGCTCTGCAACCCTTTCAGCGCCCATTGTTCACTTTGGGTCGCGAGCCTTTGCAGCATCTGGACGAGATCCCCGCCCATCAGTTCTGGACCTTACGCGCCCTGGAAAACACCCTGCGCGACGTGCCGCAGCACGAGCGCTGCGAGGTCATCGGCGCACGCGGGCCGTTTCTGCTGGAGGACGAACGCGCCCTCTTTCAGCAACGTGCCATTGATGTGCTGATCAGCAAGAACAGCGGCGGCGATGCAACCGAGGCCAAGCTGGAAGTGGCGCGGGAACTGAAGTTGCCGGTATTGATACTCAAGCGCCCGGAGTTGCCGGAGGTGGATCGGGAGTTTGGGTCTGCGGGAGCATTGTTTGAGGCGCTGGATCAATATCAGCTCTGATGCCGATTCCGTGGGACCGAATTTATTCGGGAAGGTGGTAATCCAGACGATGCACAGGCTGCGGATGTACCGGCCCATGGGAGTTGCGTTCGTAGGTCAGCATAGAATGCATCTATCAAAAAAATTCAATCATCTGATTTGGAATACTTTTTCTGTAGGA